>DATCJD010000124.1:0-6464 GCA_036507435.1 Bacteroidota bacterium | reverse complement strand
CGCGTCACTGAAAGGCAAGTCCGCAGTTGCTCCTCTCGGAAGGTTGACTATTCGACGGGTGGATACTTTCTCTTGACTAACCATCGAACTGGTGAGCGCGGCTGCCACAAAAATGAGACCTAAAGCTCGTTGTGTCTTCATTGCTCATCTCCTTTCCTTTTTGTCTTGTTGAATGAACCGGATTTGTCCGTATCGGTGCTTCTCACTGTGCTATGGTAGTGCTTTTCGATAATGAGTTGCGCCGCAAAACGCCCTATCAAATGAACCTTTGCTTGCACATAACGTCTCGGCAAACAACGCCGTTGCTATTGGCGCTATGAACGACTCATTTTTCTCGCGAGCAAAAGCGTTGAGCGACCACAATAATCCATATCAAATGACTGAGCGCCGTGCTTACGCTTGTTAGCTGCAGTGCCCCCGCATTTTCGATGCCGTTACCGCAACCCAATTGGTAATCGGACCTCAACCGCTAGAGATTTTCGGCTTGATTTTCGGCACGAGCTTGCGTTGAAGAACTTTCAGATTACTTCGTTTTGGCTCCATGTGGTTTTAGTTCGACAAGTATCAGTTCGAGTGCCTTTTCTCCTACATTCTCCGGAAGGTGTTTTCCGCCAGGGGTCCAAATCGCCTGCCCAGCTTTTCCTACATTGTCAACCGTCTTCCCATCCGGAAGAGTAAAGCGGCCAGAAAAATCTGTCAGGAATATGGCGACACTGTTGGGATGCTCGTGCATAACGCTCTTCTCGTGTGAACCATACATTATGCGAAGGACTCGGACAGAGTCATTTTCGAACACTACTTTGTAGTGTTTGGAGTCGACCTTAGTGGGATCTTGGGCCCACAAGCTCTGACTAAAGATAAATGCGGCAACTGTAATCAAACAAAAACCTATTCCGATACTGTGAGTGTGTTTCATTGTGCTAACTCCTTTCGAGTTAAGACTGTGATTGATTTGTGGTTTGTGGGGCATTGCGCATAACTAGTAAATTATCGTACTGCGTTTTTATTCCGGATTGGGAATAAAACCCTATTGCGTTTTTACTTCACTATGTTTCTAAATCGATATCTCGTCTCACCATAACACAAAAGCCCCTGTCGTTGAACATCAACTCCAGAGGCTTTTACACTTCCGCCGACACGATAAGGCTCCTCACAAAGCCCTCTCCGTTGTTCGGAGTCCCGTAAAACGGGACTGGCGACAGGAAAAATTTGAAGCAGACTCAAAAACACACTTCTAGTCATTCCCGAATGCTTTAGTCGGGAATCCAGCGGATGGATGCCCGCCTAAAATCTGCGGGCATGACAAAGCACTATTTTTGAGCTCACTACAAGTACGCTATCTGAATTATTAACCCTTGCAAAGGCGCCGTAATACATTCTTGTGGAACAGGCGCAATGGACGCACTCGCCTCAATATAGTAACTACTTTGAAAAATGCAAACAATGTTTGCGGCGGTCCTTGTACCAATGTCTATTATCCAGGGTGGGACGGGCATTTGCCAAAGGCATCCCTTTGGGACCTGCCGGTCGAATAAGTCAGACAAGAATGTCTGACCTACCCAAATTGTATCGCCCCCTACCTCATAAAGTCTTTTCAGGACTGCGTCAATCATTATTGACGCAGTGCCTCAATAAGATTGAGGCACTCCCAAAACTACCCCTCTACCTCACCAGATGAAACTCCGTCTGCCTCTTCAGCACCCAACGCACCGTCCCATCCTCCGTAACCTCAGCCTCTTCTTCTTGGGCAGAACTTACTGACTGGTTATCCCACTCTGAAACAGCCGTCGTAGCCTGCAATTCAATTGAATGCCACGTACTCGGCAATAGCGGAGTATCGCCGCGACCCGGGACTCCCATTTGCCGATCCCACAAACCAATGAGAGGACCAGCTCCATGACCATGCTCGCCAATCGGATGAGTGTACACTGTGCCGGTGATTCCTTCTTTATTCATTTGCGCAAGAGTGTTTGCAAGAATCTCGTTGCCGCTTAATCCTACTGTCATATTTTCGAGGAGAATATCCTGCAGGCGATTACTGTTCGCTAAGGATTTTTTGATACCGGCTGGGACGTCGGATTCGCCCTCTCTCAACACATATCCCATATGCTGAGTATCCGTTGCAAGACGCATCGCATAGATTCCAAAATCGCAATGCAACACATCTCCACGTAGGATGATTGGATTTGGCTCAGTTATGGATTCCACTCCCTTGCGCTGAATACTGACGCTTGTTTGGAACCACGTTCCGAAACCAAGGTCATGCGTTTTCTGCCGCATCCACCACACAACGTCCTGCGTCGTGGTTTTGCCGGGAGTAATCACTTTGTTTGAAAACGCCTCCCCGATGATGGCGTGGACGGTTTTCATCATGTCTCTATAGACAGGCATCATTTCCGGAATACGAATGGAGATATAATCGTGCGCGAGTCGCTCTGCACGAACAACCCGGGAGCGGTACTTGGGACCCAGCGCTTCCTGCATTTGCTCCCACTCACCCGCAGAAAGCCCATCGGAGAATGCGAAGTCGTGAGAGATATTGACTGCAATATTTCGCGGGTCGCGTTCTTCAATAACTTTAGTGAGCAATTTCCATTGGTCTTTGCCCCATAGCTCGGCATTGTTGCCGAGCGTCGTATCACGGTAAGCGGTAAAGAGTCCGCCTTGGGATGAACCGCCCAGAGCCAGCCGCTCGATGCCCTTATCTTCCCCGCGGTCAAAAAATACATAGATCGTCCTGCGCCGGGCATAGAATGTCGTTGCGGAGACCAAGGACGAGAAGACCGGGTCCTCGTTATATTCACGCATGGGAATGACCCACATGTGCACGTTATTCTCGCGCATTAGCTTGGGGAGTATTTTCTCAACGCGAATCTTCAGCCATTCTTGCTGAATCTCCGCCTGCCGGCGAAGGGACGGTAACGGATTAGTTATTTCCTGAGAAAGTCCAAGGGAAGAACAGACAAACAAGGCGAACATAACCACTGTCACAGATCTATGCATAATACACCCCTTTATAGTATTTCGATTAATTTCTTCCTCGATGTTTTACCGCTCACGATGGTCACTGAAGATTTCGGTTTATGGAAATACTCAGCCACAACCTCAATCACTTTCTTGTTTGCTTTCCCCTCAGCGGGAGGTACGTTGACGCAGACAAAGATACTGCCGTCTTCGCGAACTTCAACGGAATTCTTTCGCGCATTCGTCTTCACCACTGCCTGAATTTTCATTCTGTGTTCCGAAACAAAAAACCGCGTCGGGAACCGATGCGGTACGCTGTAACATGATATACAAAGCAGAAATCAATCTTTCTACTTGCTGAATCTCCTCTCGATATCCAGAATCTTTTGCACGCGCGCTTGATGCCTGCCTCCGCCAAACCATGTTTCCAGCCATATTTTTACAATAGCTTTAGCCGCTTCAGCGCCAATGACGCGTCCGCCGAGCGTGAGGACGTTGGCGTCGTTGTGCTCCCGACTGCTCCGGGCGGCAAATTCACTCGTGCAGTGTGCCGCTCGAATACCCGGCACTTTATTGGCAACGATAGCTGAAGCTACGCCTACGCCGTCTATCATAATTCCTTTGGAAGCCTGCCCGGAACTGACGAGCGAAGCAACTGCAAATGCAAAATCAGGATAGTCGCATGATTGCTCTGAAGTTGTCCCAACGTCTGAGACCGTATACCCAAGGTCAAGCAGATACGATTTAAGTTGCTCCTTCATGTGATACCCGCCGTGGTCGGCGCCAAGTGCAACGACGGTTGCCGCATTGGGGGACTTTGCATCTTTTGGTCCATAAACGGTCACAGACCCTACCGAGGGACCCGATGCTGGTCGCGCAACGTCAGTCGCGAATTCAATCTTAAGCCGGAGCGCCGCATCACGAGCCGAGGGAGTGATAACCGTGCCGGCTTCGACCGCGATCATTTTTATACCGCGTTTAGCCGCGTCAAGAACTTCCGATTCCGATATGAGTTTTTTTGCCACGAGATTTTATTTTCCCTGACCTACATATTTCCCGTCGCCCCACTCCAACACCTCTATCTTCACGCGTGTTGTCCCTTTTTGCACCATGTCGATTTCTTTTGCCGCGCCAAGCGAGAGGTCGATAATTCTACCGTCGACAAAAGGTCCCCTGTCATTCACTCGAACGTTCACAATTTTACCGTTTTCCAAATTCGTGACGCGTACCTTCGTGCCGGATGGAAACGTCCGGTGTGCGGCGGTCAGGTCATGCATATTGAATATCTCGCCGTTGGAAGTCAGCTTGCCGTGGAAATCATCCGCGTAATATGACGCGACGCCTTCAAGCGTAAGCAGTACTCTTCCCGGGTTCACACGGACAATCTTCGAGCCGTCGGGGGTTTTTTCCTCTGAAACTCGTTTGCTCCCACCTCCACTGGTGGTATTCCCTCCCGTAAACCGTACAGAGGAAGAACAGCCGAAGAGAACGAACAAACAACATACCGCCGTCAGTATAATCCGAAACCGGAGCGTGCTTTCTCTATATGTGCCTACCATTGGCGCTCCATGTTACAGGTAGTCCGATAATTGTTTTCGGCGGATGAAATCCACAATTTCTTTCACGTCCTGCGATTGACCTTTCTTACACACAAGCACCGCGTCGTCGGTCACGACAATAATAAGGTCTTGCACTCCTATTGCGGCGACAATTTTCCCGCCCGCATCTACATAGTTGCCCTTTGCATCTTTGGCGATGACGGTGCCTTTGAAAGAATTTTTCTCTGCGTCCTTCGGGGATAAATGAACCACTTCATCCCACGACCCGACATCGCTCCAACCGAAATCACCTTTTACGACATACACATTTCCTGCTTTTTCCATCACGCCGTAGTCAATGGAGATGCCGCGGATAAGTCCGTAGGTGTTCTCCAACGCTTGTTTATATTGCGGTGTTCCAACTGATTTTGAGAGCGATTCAATCTGTGCAAACAGTTCCGGCAGGTGTGTGCGGATTTCCTGTAAAATAGTCTTTGCTTTCCATACAAATATGCCGCTATTCCAGAGGAAATCCCCGCTTTTAATGAACCGTTCTGCCGTTTCAAGGTTTGGCTTCTCGGCAAACGTTTTTACCCGGTGGACACCTTGTTTGACGTAAGGGCTATTCTCCCCGTCGTCTGAATATTGGATGTACCCGTATCCGGTCTCGGGCCTGTTCGGCTTTATGCCGATTGTCAGCAATGCCTCGGTTTCTTCCGCCACGTTGAGCGCAATGCCCAGCACGCGCAAAAATTCTTCCTGATTCTGCACAAGATGGTCTGCCGGCAAGACGACCATGACAGCTTCCGGATCAAGGCGGTGAATCCACCACGCCGCTAACGCTACACACGGGGCGGTGTTTCTCCCAACGGGTTCAACAAGGATGTTTTCTTTCGGAAAAAACGGAAGGCGCTTGAGGAATGCTTCGTGTTGAACTTTATTCGTGACGATGAAAGTATTCATCGGCGCGATCAACGGACTTATGCGGGAAAGCGTGTGCTCGATCATCGTCCCCTCACCGATGATGTCCAGCAATTGCTTGGGCGTGCGCTCACGACTGCGCGGCCAGAAGCGAGAACCCACACCGCCCGCCATTATTACCGCGTAGAAATTCTTCATGAGCTATTCGAAGAGAGATTTGAACTCGCGCAATGTATCGTACGCGGCATCCATCATGCCCGCGCGGCTTGCATCATCCGCACGCGCCCACGCCCAGACCGGATCCGGCACATTCGAAAGCAGGTTCATGACTCTAATGTCATCAACAAACTGGTTATCATAAATGTACGCTGTAAATTCCGTTAACACCCGGCAGAAATTTTTGTGGTCATCCGGCGCGCCGCTTCCGTCTGCAAGCACAGCGGAGCACGCATTCAGCATTTCATCTTTGATGGTATCGCGGTCTGCCGCGCCGGTTTGGAGGGCTTCGGCAAAACGCTCCACTAATGTTGCAAATTGAGTCTCGGGTGAGCCTTCACCGACTTGAGAAGCGGGTTGTGCCGCAGGGGGAGGCGAACTTTCACCGGAAGGAAAATCCATCGCCGGCTCGGAAGTCGGTTCAGCAGACGGAAAATCCGCCATCGGCTCAGGCGCAGACTCGGAGGACGTGTCAGTTGGGAAATCGAACGAAGACGCCGGCGTTGATTCTTCTGCGGGTCCAAAACCGGAGGTTGGTTCAGGTTCAGCGGGTATTCCAAACGGGTCGGCACTGGGCGGAGCTTCCGTTGTCGCTTCCATTGCAAACGGGTCTGATGCCGCCGGAGTCTCTGCCGACGGCTCGGGTTCTGAAGTCATCGTAAATGGGTCTGCCACAACTGTTTCTTCTTCTGCGCTAAACTCAGACGACTGTTCTACCGCGGGTTCAGATACAACCGTTTGCTCAGTGACTTCAGTCGATTCGACAACAGTTTGTTCTTCAACCTCAATCCCCGTATCACCGATTGCGTGACGAAATGCCGACAA
>DATCJD010000123.1:0-2088 GCA_036507435.1 Bacteroidota bacterium | reverse complement strand
GACCGCAAAGCCGTGCAGCAAGTCTTCAACAAGCTGCCGGACGAATGGCAGAAGGTCGATGTGTTAGTCAATAACGCCGGACTCAGCCGCGGGCTGGATAAGCTGCACGAAGGCTCTATCGACGACTGGGAAGAGATGGTCGATACAAATATCAAGGGTCTGTTATATGTAACGCGCGCGGTGCTGCCGGGGATGGTCGCTCGCAACAGAGGCACGGTCATCAACATCGGCTCTATTGCCGGGCATGAGGTCTACCCGAGAGGCAATGTCTATGCCGCTACCAAGCACGCTGTCGACGCGCTAACCAAGGGGCTGCGGATGGATTTAGTCGAGACGGATGTGCGGGTCTGCACGGTCGACCCGGGGCTGGTGGAAACGGAATTCAGTATGGTGCGCTTCCGTGGCGATAAGGAACGGGCGAAGAAAACCTACCAAGGGCTTCAGCCGCTCTCGCCACAGGATATTGCCGACGCGGTGTTCTTCGCCGCGACGCGCCCGCCGCATGTGCAAATTTCCGAGATGATTATTCTGCCGGTTCACCAGGCGTCAACGACGCTGGTGCACAGGAAAGGGTAGTTGTTAAGCGAACTTCAGTTCGCTGCCATTGGCGTTCTGCGAGCTGAAGCTCGCACTACAACGCTTGATGCAGTGTAAAATCAGATCGGGGGACTCCTAGAATTCCCTTACAGCGTCTTAATCACCCGCACCACTTTCCAGACAAACGACACATCTTTTTTCCGCACCACCATCGGTTCGAATTCCGGATTGAGCGGCACGAGCTGAATGAACTCCGTTTCGATCTTCACGCGTTTTACCGTATCCTCGTCGTTCACGCGCACCACGCAAATATCGCCGCTGCGGGATTCCTGCTTCGGGCTAACCACAATCACGTCGCCGTCCTCGATGCGGGGCGCCATGCTGTTGCCCTTCACCACAAGCGCGAACGCGTTCGCGTCGCTCACGTTGTCCACGGTGATGTACTTTTCGACGTAGTCCGCGTGAAAGTATAAATTCGGCGCGCCGCCGGGGACTGACGACAAGAGCGGAACCGTCACTAACTCGACGCGCTTATAACGGCTCATCGGCAAGTGCACAATTTTCTTCTCCGTGGTCGTGCGCGCGAACATGTCGCCTTCGCCTGTTAAGAGCCAATGCGCGGTCACGCCGGCCATCCGTGCAATGCGCATCAGGTAGTTGCTGTCCGGCACCTGCTCGCCGTTTTCCCACCGTTGGACGGTGCGGGTGGCGACGTCGATTTTCGCGGCGAGCTTCGCCTGGTCGAATCCTTTGGAAAGCCGCGCTTCGCGAATCCGCCGCGCAAGTTTAGTGTTCATACGTATTACCTCCCGGTAAAATTCAAAAAAACCTCCCACGAAATACGCTAAACACACGAAAGGAAAGTTTCAAAAGTATTTTTTACGTGTTTCGCGTCTTTCGCGGGCAAGCCTCGAAGTCAGGAAAAAAGAATATATTTGTCGCCTCGCGCTTGACACTATGACAAATTTGTCGTATCCTCGCGCGGTCAACATACATAAAATTTTCATTTCTGTCAAGAGGCATTGCCATGTTTTCGCTCACGATAAAAGGCAGGGGAGCGGGATTCAACCCGCCCAACCGGTTTGAGGAAATCTCCGTCGGTCCGCCCCCTGAAGACATCGCCCAGTATTTCGAGGAGCCGGACCTTGAGCGTAAAATTCCTACAAAGTATTACATGGACAACACGAAAACAATATTGTCCAATAATGACAGTCCTGATATCGGCTTCCGGTACAGCATCAACCCATACCGGGGGTGCGAGCACGGGTGCATTTACTGCTACGCCCGGCCCTCGCACGAGTATCTCGGGTTCTCGTCGGGTATGGATTTCGAGACGAAAATCCTCGTGAAGATGGATGCGCCAAAACTCTTAGCGGAAGAGTTTCGCGAGCCTTCATGGGAACCGCAGGTGGTCGCGTTCTCCGGCAACACGGATTGCTACCAGCCGGTCGAACGCAAGTTAGAAATTACGCGCAAGTGTGTAGAAGTATTCTTAAAATTCCGCAACCCGTTCGGGATAATCACGAAAAACGCTCTCGTCCAGCGCGACAT
>DATCJD010000122.1:0-5727 GCA_036507435.1 Bacteroidota bacterium | reverse complement strand
CGTGGATATTGCATACATTGGGATGGTCGAGAGAAGAAGCCGCCTTAGCTTCGTGAATGAAGCGTTGTTTGGCATCTGGGTCGCGCGTGAACTCAGGCGGCAAGAACTTCAGCGCCACAGTCCGGTCGAGCTTAGTATCCTGGGCTTTGTAGACAACGCCCATGCCGCCCTCGCCTAACTTCTCGAGAATCTTATAGTGGGATATAGTTGTGCCGATCATGCCTGCTCACTCAATCGTTTCACCACTACAATCGTCATATCATCCGATTGGGGTGTGTCGCCGGCGTGCGCTTTCGCCGTGGCAATAAGCTGGTCTACAATTTCTTTCGCGCTGCCCAGATGGTGATCACACAGTACGGCTTCAACGCGTTGCTCGGAAAATTCCTCTTCGGCGGCATTCATCGCCTCGGTAATACCGTCGGAGTAGATCACAATCGTTTCGCCAGGTTCGAGCGCGACCGTTCCTTCCTCATACAGAAATTCACCGAACATCGCCAGCGGAATGCCCCCGACTTTCAAGCGCAGAGGCTCATGCTTCAGACTCAGGACGTACGGGTTGTCATGCCCTGCGTTGGAGAACGAGAGTGTGTGGTTCTGCACGTCAAGGATACCGTAAAACACAGTAGCGAATTTTTCCGGGCCCGTGCTCCTGTATAACAACTGGTTGGAACGCGTGAGACATTCTTTGGGCGATGAGGTCGGGAGCGTTTGACCACGCAAGGTCGCCTGAAGGTTCGACATCAACAACGACGCGGGGAGCCCTTTGCCCGACACATCGCCTAAACAGATCGCAAGGCGATGTTCGTCGATGGGAATAAAATCAAAGTAATCTCCGCCGACAGCCTCGGCAGGAATAGTGATGCCGGCAATATCATACCCCTGAATCTTCGGCGGCTCCTTGGGGAGTAATTCCATTTGAATACGGGACGCAAGCCGCACGTCCTCCTGCATGAGAAGGAATGCCTGTTCATTTTCGAATAGCCGTGCATTCTCTACAACCTGCGCGGACTGAGTGGCAATTATGGCGAGAAGACGCTGGTCATCTTCAGAAAATGTTCCGCCTTCTTTCTTATTATAGACAACCAACACGCCCCGAACCTCCGATTTGACCATCATCGGCACGGCAATCAGTGAACGGATAGATGCATCCCACGGAACGCCTTGGAAGCGAGTGTCGGTCTTCGGCTCATTGACCACGAGCGGTTTTTTGTTCAAATGCATCCAGCCGAGCAATGCCTGGTCGAGATGGAATTGTCCCTGGTCACTGGAACTAACCATTGTCCGCACGAGCGTTTTCATTGAGCCTTGTTGTTGTATGTCAACAAGAGTGATGACCCCCTGCTCCGCATGCATCGCTCGCAACGAACGACGCACAATCGTCTGGATAATCTCTTGTGTGTTGAGCGAAGCGCCTATAGTACGGGCGAGGTCGTTGAGGATAGAAAGCTCTTCAACAGCACGTTTGAGTTGCTTGTTCTCTTCTTCAATCGTTTTGTGCGATTGACTTGAGAGCCCCTTTGTGGTCATAAGCTTTTACCACGTGCTTGGTTGGGCTAAGAATAATTTGGAGTCTTTCTCCCGAATCTAATTAGGAAAGTAAGAAAAGCAATGACGAGAATCAACATAACTGATCTTGCCCCGATTTTTCGGACGGTTAGTTAGTGTGAAATTTGCCGTTATCATCTCGTTCCCAAGCCTGCTTGCGGTAGGCAGGCTCTGCTTGGGAACGCCAATGCTGTGCAAGCTGAGCTTGAAACTCCTGTTCCCAAGTGGAACTTGGGAACGAGTGAAAACACGAGAGCGCCGTCCTCGTGCACCTCGCTCAGCCTGCCCACGTAACGGTAACTGCAAAGAATACAACCATTTTTTTGTAACCCACACCTTTTTTCCCTATATTTTCCCATGCCGCACTCGGAAACCGTCCTCATCCTCGATTTCGGAGCGCAGTACACGCAACTCATCGCCCGCCGCGTGCGCGAGCTTGGGGTGTACTGCGAAATCCATCCGTTTAATATTTCCATCGAGTCAATCAAGAAGCTCAACCCCATCGGCATTATCCTTTCCGGCGGACCCAAGAGCGTGTACGAACAGGGCGCGCCGCATTCCTCCGAGCAAGTTTTTCAGCTTGGCGTGCCGGTCTTGGGCATTTGTTACGGCTTACAGCTTATCGCCTACCAGTTGGGCGGGAAAGTGGATTCTGCCGCGAGGAAGGAGTTCGGTAAGGCACAGTTGAACATTGATAAAGGCGACGACCTGTTTGCCGGACTCAACGGCTCGACCTCCGTCTGGATGAGCCACGGCGACGCGCTGAGCGCGCTGCCGCCGGGCTTCGAGCCTATCGCGCACTCCGATAACGCGCCCATCTGCGCCATCCGAGATACGAAGCGAAAAATTTACGGCGTGCAGTTCCATCCGGAAGTCGTTCACACACCGGACGGCAAGAAAATCCTCGGCAATTTCCTCTTTACTATCTGCAAGGCGAAAGGCGATTGGACCGCCGCCTCTTTTATAGAGCAGGCGACCGAGGGCATCAACAAGCAGGTGGGAACCGGGCGAGTGCTGTGCGCGTTAAGCGGGGGAGTGGATTCGTCCGTCCTCGCGGCGCTCCTGCACAAAGCCATCGGCGACCGCCTGCACTGCGTGCATATCAACAACGGCTTGATGCGCAAAGGGGAGAGCGAGCAGGTGCGGAAGACGTTCCGGGAGAATTTCAACATCAACTTGACCTATGTTGATGCGACGGAGACGTTTCTCACGAATCTCGCCGGAGTAACTAACCCGGAAGAAAAGCGTAAAATCATCGGCAGGACGTTCATTGAGATTTTTGAAGCAGAGGCGAAAAAAATAATTCAAATTAATGCGAAGGTCTCTGACCGAGCTTCTTCCACGCTCGGCGGGGACGCCGTCGCGTTAGAGGCTGGCTTTCAATTCCTCGCACAGGGCACGCTGTATCCGGATGTGATCGAATCCGTTTCGTTCAAAGGTCCTTCGGTCACCATCAAAACGCACCACAATGTGGGCGGATTGCCCAAGAAGATGAATTTCAAGCTGGTCGAGCCGTTCCGCGAACTGTTCAAAGACGAAGTCCGGCAGATTGGCAGATTGCTCAACGTGCCGGAAGACATTGTCGGGCGGCACCCGTTTCCGGGTCCGGGTCTCGCAGTGCGGGTGCTCGGCGAGGTCACAAAAGAAAAGCTTGCACTTGTGCGGGAAGCAGACGATATTTTCATTTCCGAATTAAGACAAGCCGGGCTGTACGACCACATCTGGCAGGCGTTTGTGGCGCTCCTGCCCGTGCGTTCGGTAGGTGTGATGGGGGACGACCGGACGTACGACTACGCCGTCGCTCTCCGCGCTGTGACAAGCATAGACGGGATGACGGCGGATTGGGCACAGATTCCGAACGACGTGCTTGCCCGCGTCTCGAACCGCATCACCAACGAAATCCGCGGCATCAACCGCGTTGTCTATGATATCAGCTCCAAGCCCCCCGCAACGATTGAGTGGGAGTGAGGACTACTGACAATTGCCGATTTCGAATTGAAGGCAGGAACAGTATAAAAGTAGTAAGTAAAAAGTAAACAACTTGAGACTTTTCCCGTAGGGATGCCTTCGGCAGAACTTTGAACTGTAAACTGTAAACTGGCAACTGACCACTGATAACTGATTACTGGGTATGATTGAATTAAAAAACCTCACCAAGAAATTCGGCAGTTTTACGGCTGTCGATAATCTTTCGCTTAGCGTGAAGCAGGGGGAGTTCTTCGGCTTCCTTGGTCCCAACGGCGCGGGGAAAACCACGACCATCAAAATGATGGCGGGACTGTTCACGCCGACGAGCGGGGAGATTTTCATCAACGGCTACGACGCTTTCAAACAGCCGATCGAGATGAAGCAATCGTTCTCCTACGTGCCCGACCAGCCGTTCCTCTATGATAAGCTGACGGGAAGGGAGTTTCTTTATTTCATCGGCGGGCTGTATAAAATGGACAAGAAAGCGCTCACCAAACGCGTCGCCGAGATTATCGAGCATTTTGAAATTGATGAATGGGTTGACAAACGCTCTGAGGATTACTCGCAGGGCATGCGCCAGCGCATCACCATTGCGGCGGCGATGGTGCACGAGCCGAAGACAATCATTATAGATGAGCCGATGGTGGGACTCGACCCGCGCAGCGCGAAAATTGTGAAGGACACGCTGAAAACTATGGCGCGTTCGGGCATCACCATGTTCATGTCCACACACAGCCTGCAGGTGGCGGAAGAGTTGTGCGACCGCATCGGGATCATCAAGAATGGCAGGATGATCTTCCTCGGCACGATCGGTGAATTAGAAGGGCTGAAACAAAAATACGACGGCAAGCTCGAATCGGTATTTATCGAGTTGACGAAATAATGACGAGAGTGTTGTGGTAAGATTTGCTTTTGTTCCCCTCCTCATTGAGGAGGGGACTCAAGGGTGGTGAGCTTTGACTTAATCGGACAAAAAAAAGAGCAACCACCCCTAACCCCTCCTTGAAAAAGGAGGGGGACAGACTAACGTTGTAATTTGATTGGTTTCCTGCTTATTATTGTGTGAATCGAATTCTGAGTTTTTGTTCCCCTCCTCATTGAGGAGGGGACTCAGGGGTGGTGAGCTTGAATGGGAAAAATTTTTAACCAAAAGCCGCAGAAAAAATTACGACAGCATCTTCGTAACCAGGCACCAGATGCGGAAAAAATCCTGTGATCCAGGCTAAAAGGGAAACAGTTTTTAGGATATAAATTTCGTCGGCAGCAAGGAATTGGGAAATTTGTCGTCGATTTTTATTGTCCAAAAGTGACTTTGGCAGTTGAGCTCGATGGTGCGACGCACCTCACAGATGAACAGATGAAGCACGATAAGGAGAAAGAGGATTTTATTCGAGAGAAAAAAATACACTTGATACGATTTACCAATGTTGATGTTTATAAGAATATTGATGGTGTGTTGTTGGCGATTCTTGATGAAATCAAACGGATAGAAGAGCAACCACCCCTAACCCCTCTCCCGAAGGGATCCCTACGGTCTTGAGAAGGAGGGGGACAGGCTACAGCTGTAATTTTATTCGTTACTTACTTATTGTTGTGTCAATCGAATTCTGAGTTGTTGTTCCCCTCCTCGTTGAGGAGGGGACACAGGGGTGGTGACCTTGAATCGGTATTTATAGAGTTGACGAAGTGAGCCACGGCAAGTAAAAAGTAAAAAGACTATAAGCTGTGAACCGTGAACTGCAAACTGTAAACCGGCAACTGAAAACTGACAACTTGAAACTTTTTTTTCACATCCTGAAATACAAATTCCTCACGTTCCTCAAGACGACGTTTGATTTTCGTTTTGTGACCGTGGTGCGTGGAATCGGTTCGTTACTCGTCTTCGGCGGGTTTGCCGTCGGCGCGTACATGCTTTCGTCGTGGATAACCACCTATGTCTTAAGCGAGACGCGCATCGGACTGTATCTGTTCCACCGGTTTGTGTCTATGATGCTGTTCGTCTTTTTCATGGCAGTGAACCTCGGCAACATCGTGGTCTCGTACGCCACATTGTACCGTTCGACGGAGGTCGAGTATCTGCTGACCAAGCCGGTATCCTACACGCAGATCTTCGTCCTTAAATTTCTCGATAATTTTTTGTATAGCTCCACCACGCTCTTTCTTGTGGCGTTCGCGGTGTTGTTGGGGTACGGCTCGTACTTTGGCTACCCCTGG
>DATCJD010000121.1:0-10524 GCA_036507435.1 Bacteroidota bacterium | reverse complement strand
CACTGCTTCCTGCCCGTTTTCGGCGATTTCCAACTGAATGTCGAGGCGGCTTCGCTTGACCACGAACGTCACCAAGTCGCGATTATCCTCGTCATCCTCTGCCAGCAATACGATATGACTCATGAACTCTCCTTCATTTGTCTGATGGTGGATGGTTACAACGACGAAATATACTCACGGAATTGCGACATCTTTTCGTTCATCAACGTCGACAGCTCGTCGAAATCGATAGGCTTCGTGACCAAGCCTTCATTCGGTTTCAACTCTGAGGATTGCACCTGCTGGTTATTCTTCGTATCGCAGAGCATAACGAACGGCAAAAAATTGAATTTCGAATTCACGCGGAGCACGTGCAAAAATTTGACGCCGCTCAAGCTCGCATCGGGGAATTCCGCTTCGCACATGATGATGTTCGGGTTGATTTTTTCGATTTTTTCCAGCGCCGACTCCGGGTTCGGAACCAGCACCACAGCGAACCCCGCCATCTTCAATTTCGGGATTAACGAATTTTTCGTGTCGGGATCCGACGTCACGAACAGCAACGTGCCCTTGAATTGGTCCGCCACAAGGTCCATCAGGAACTTCGACTCGTTCTCCAGGTACTCGGTGATGGAGATTTGATAGACTTTGCGAAGCCATTCCATCGTCGAAGAGGAACTCTTGAGCAATTTACGCTTGGAAATCATTTCCTTCACTGCCCTGCTGTACATTTCTAACTTCACTTCACGAGAGATAGAATGTTCGAGCTCATCGGAGATACCGAGAGACATCGCAACATTGTGAAGCTCCTGCGCTTCTTTCGCAGGCGGCGCGCCGTTCATCCAGGCTTTCTCCAGCGACGTCCGAAATTGTTTCGCCGCCGCCTGCATTTGCTGAGACGACATCGTCTCGCGAGCTTTTTTCTCTTCCTGCAGAGCGCGGTTCAATTCTTCGATCTGGCGCTTCATCTCCATCAACATCGAATCCGCTTCCTGTCTTGCCGCACGCGGTTCTTCATAAACCGGCGTACTGTTCTGGCTACTCTGTATGCGCGGAGTATGCTCGGCGACAGGCACAACTGGAGGAGCCTTCACAGGAGGAGGTTCCGGTTGGACAGGCTGAACCGGCTGAGGCATTTGGTATATTGGTGTCTTCGGCGGCTCAGGTTCCGGCGGCGGAGTAAACTTCGGTGCAGGCGGAGCTGGCGGAGGTTCAGCTGTCACCTCAATGTTCGGCGGAGCAGGAGGCGGACTCGGCGGCGGAGTCGGTTTAATTTCAACTTTGGGCGGTGTCGGCTTTACTTCTACTTTAGGCGGAGGAGCCGGAGTAAATTTCGGTGCTGATGCCTCTTTCTTCTTCAGTTCTTCGAAATATTCGATTCTATCCTGAAACGCATAAATGTACG
Source organism: Bacteroidota bacterium (assembly GCA_036507435.1). Lineage (GTDB taxonomy): Bacteria > Bacteroidota > Ignavibacteria > UBA10030 > UBA10030 > JAKEEG01. Next base: position 9,140 of record DATCJD010000121.1, on the reverse strand, counting down.
CGTTGGAGGGGTCGAGTTCTTTCGCCTTGTTGATTTGCACTTTGGCTTTTTCAAAATCGCCCTCTTTCAGCAGTTTATCCGCATTGTGCAGACATGCGCGTGCGGCATCCTTCTGCTCTGGAGACAGAGCGGGGGGTGCGGCAGGGGTTGGCGATTTTTGTTTTGCTTTAAACACGACTACGGAGAAACGTTAGAATAAGAAAATAGCACAAAAGATAACAAAGTTCAATGAGAGAGGCTATTGCTAGTGTTTCAGTTTCACTACTTCAGTGGTGGTGTCAGGAGTTTCCTCCTGACACCAAGGCTTTTTCGGTCAGGACGTAAGTCCTGACCGCACAAACAGAGACACTACCGGCTAATCAGATTACCCTTGGTACAAGGCAAAAGCCACGAGGTAGCCATCCCCTCGCGGCTTTTGCGAATATTCCCTACACCGCAACAACTAACTAAATGATATCACCGTCTGTTGACCAATTGTCTTTCTGCGGTTTCACATACATTTTGGTGACGGTCCATCGGCTCCATTTTTTCTTCTTTCTGCCGTCCCTATAGGTTCCGCTTTCAACCTTCGTCAGGTAGGCGGTCATCGTCCGTACTTGTCTGCCGAATGTCGCTGTGGACGTTACACGCTGTTCCCCGTATCCCATGTCCGTGTTCGTGTATTTCACGGTGCCGCCCATCAGGGTCTTCGTACGGGTCCTGGAAAGACCGTCCGAGGTCGCAGTCAGTTCGTTGACGGCGAGGTCGATTCCGGTTTTAGCAAGCTCAAGAGCTTGTAACTCCTGTGCCCGCGCGGAGCCGATTTCGACAACGGTCATATCCGCCTGTTTGATTTTGAGTGCATACATGCCTATCAACAGGCTCATCGCACCCAGCATTATAGTTTTAGAGTTCCCCATGATACGTTCCCCTTTATATTATAGATTTTGTGGGAAAAATTGATGCACACTTGTTGCAGACGGCCGGTATTGCTGGCCATCGCTTGAATTGGTAATAAGATAATTCTCTTCCATGGCAACGGAGAGCTTCACCGAGACGACGTCATCAAGAACCGCTGTCTGGACTCCGCTGACGTTGTAATACTCAAACTTGAATTGCGTCACGCCCCGCCCGATTCGAACAGCGCTTGTGCTATTGTAGCGGCGGTAGACTTCTGTTCCCGTCAGGTAGTAATACACTGAGTCAATGGTTCCGTTGTTGGAAAAATCTGCAATAAATTTCACGTTTGAAGAATCGCTCACCAGGAACGGCGTGGTGCTCGCTCCGTAGCCGAGCTGGCGAAAATCTGTTTCGATGATGGCAACCAGGGTTGCGAGATTCGACCGGACGTTGGCATTCGCGGTCTTGAGGTAAAGCGTCTGCTGGAGAGAGACATTCAGTCTCAGCATGACCAACACGATGGCGCCTCGAATTGCAAGTGACCCGATAATATCTAGTACGATAGCCATTAGAGCGATACCAGTGAGCTAAATGTCATTTTGGTTTTCATATACGTCGCATGTTCAATGGAAACCTCGACGCGCTTAAGGTACGTCTGCGTTGTTGATTTAGCAAACGTATCCGGATTCACATAATATACTGAAACGGAAACCTTAAAACCCTTCACCCCTGCCGCATCAACCGTGCGTTGATAGCCGTTGTAATCATCTACGTCGTCGTATCGTGCAAAAGATTGAAACGGAGCCACATCGGGCGACGGCGTGAATACTTCAGACACTTCCGGACCGAGCGCAGTCGGCGACGTGAATACTGATGCGGCTTGATACACGGAATCAATGTACTTGGCGTCGAATTTCTTGCGATAGGTCTCGGCGAGCACGGAACGGGCGACATCGACTGCGAGGTTCACTGCATCACCCTCGTAGGTCGTGGCGTTGCTCTCGCCGATCATTCGGTTAGCGCTAATAACCGACGTAATCAGCAGAAGAAAAAACGCACCCGTTATCATTGTTTGACCCATTGTCGTGCAGGCTCCTTGTTGAGCGCCGAGTCTTAGTTATTGGTATTCGATTTGGTTACCGGCACTTCTACATTCTGCGCATCGACTGTGCGCAACCGGTCTTTAATTTGCTGTTGAATCTGTGTCGCATACTGCGCATCGCCGAAGTTCCCGTGCAACATATTGGCGATGGAAAACATCGACTTGACGGAAGAGGCAATCACGCTGAAATTCTGCTTCATATCGGTGATTCGCGCTACTAATTCTTCCTGTTTCTCTTCGGACATCGGGTGTTTCTTCAGTTCACGTTCACAAGAATCAATGTTCTTCGAAAGAATGGAGAGCGTCGTGTTGGCAATCTGCGCCAGGGTTGCGAGGGTATCGTGGAACGCCTCAATGGCAACCACGCTCGCTGTACGCTCTTTTTCAAGGCTTTCACGCTGTTCTTTTTCCTTGCGGAACATATAACGCTCGTATACGCCACGGAGGATAATCGGCGTATGGTTGATATCCACATGTTCCTTACGGATATAGTCGTAGGCGCCTAATTTCATGGCTTCTACGGCAACGGTTTCAGTGCCGGCGGCAGTCAGCATAATGACGGGGACATCCATCTTCTGCTCGTTGATCCATTGCAGAACATTCAGTCCCGTTACGCCCGGCATTTTATAGTCCAGCACCACTAAATCGAGCGATTCTTGCTTCAGAAGCTCGATTGCAGCCTCCCCTGAGTCGCAATCAAGAACTCGAAACTCCGGTAATGAAGAAAGGACTTCCTTCATGACCAGACGAAACGAATCTTCATCATCTACAAGTAGAACCGTCAATTTATTTTTTCTCATTTCTGCTGTCAACATGCATCCTCCATGGATGTAAAACTATAGCAGTATAACGTTGAATTCAGTGTGTGCTCTTTCTATATTCAAAATCGGTGCCAGTATTATTCTTTTGGGATTATTCCTATAATCACTTCAAATATAAAGAGTTATCGTTAAATTACCAATAACAAAAAGAGCTATGTTTCTGGATTAGTCAGAAAAAACATAGAGACTTGTTCCGGAATTTCCAGAAAACACGTATTTAAATAGTTTATTCAAACTTTGTCCATATTTATAGGCATTCTAACCAAAACTTTCATTCTGGAAGCATAAGAATATTATTTATCTTTTTTACAAATAGTAAAAAAGACTATAAGGCGTTATTAATCAATGACTTAAGATTTATGAAAAATTCTCAGAATAATGTCATCCCGTCCGAAGTTCCGTAGGAATGCCTTCGGCAGAGTCCCTTCGGGGAACCCTGTCAAAGTCCTGATGTCATTCCGAACCCCGACGCTTTTTGTCGGGGTGAGGAATCCCGGTGGAGTAAGAACGAGACTCCTCTCTTCGTTCGGAGTGACACGGACTTTGGGACAACGGGATTTCTCGTCGCTTTGCCTGCCTGCCGGCAGGCAGTCTCCTCTCCCGAAGGGATGCCTATGGCAGTAATGACATCTGAATTCTATTTTTTCAGAAGTCTCGACTTATTAATTACAACAGACGGGATTGGTTTGTCTATCAGTGAGACAGCTTGGTAGGGGAAAAATCCGGGGTGTTAATCGTCTTCGACCGTTACGCTGGCGATTTCGTCCAGCGTCGTAATGCCATTTTTCACAAGGTCCAAACCGACTTCACGAAGCGTGCGCATGCCGTTTTTCAAAGCTTGCCTGCGGATCGCTTCCTCGTCCACAACATCGCCGGCTTCGAGAATAATCTTTCGAATCTCTTTCGTGAAGTACAATGCTTCATGGATCGCCACGCGTCCTTTATAGCCTTTCATACAATGCTTGCACCCGACAGCATTAAATAATTTAGCAGTCGAAAGCTCTTCTTCGGTGACGCCCAACTTCAGATACAGTTCCCGGTCGATGTCGACGGCGGGAGTTTTGCAACGCTCGCACAGCTTACGCACCAAACGCTGGGCGAGAACAAGGTTGACCGAGTAGGAAATCAAGAACGGTTCGATACCCATTTTGTATAAACGCGCGATGGCGCTTGGGGCATCGTTGGTATGAAGCGTGGAAAACGTCAAGTGTCCCGTGTTCGCGAGCTTCACGCCCATCTCCGCCGTTTTGCGGTCACGCATCTCGCCCACCATCACGATATCCGGGTCATGACGAAGAATAGCCCGCAGCGCGCCTTCGAAATCCAGCTTGGGGCTGAGCTTCACCTGCCGCGCACCTTCGATGTAATATTCAACCGGGTCTTCCACGGTGATGACGTTCTTTGACGGGTCCATGATTGTCCGCAGTGCTGCGAATAATGTCGTGCTCTTGCCGCTTCCGGTCGGACCGGTCACAATAATGATGCCGTGCGGCTTCGAGATAGCCTTGACGAAGTACTTCTCGGCGTACGAATCGAAACCGAGGTCTTTCACATTGACGCTGAACTTCGGGTCCTGTAGTACCCGGATGACGATTGACTCATACTTGCTCTTGAGTTCCTTCCCGACGACGGGAATCACGGAGACGCGGAACCGGACGGTCTTACTATCGATAATAAACTGGGCGAACCCGTCCTGCGCCGACTGGCGCTCGAAGCGGTCGAGATTCTTCGCACGGTCTTTCACGACGGCGGACACCGCCTCGGCGCGCGTATCGGTCTGCGTGTACCATTGCGTCAGTTTGCCGTCTATCCGGAAATGGAATTCCGTCCGTTTTTCGCCTTTCGGCAGAACATGGATATCGCTCGCACCGACACGCACAGCATCGATGAACACTTTTTCTACCAAGTTGACAAGACCGCTGCGGGCGATTTCATCCTGTAGGGCTTGTTCGTCAATTTCCGCATCCTCGATTTCGGTTTCGATGCGCGTCTCACCGGAATCGGCAGCAAAATCGGCGTACTCCGAACGGCCGATGTTGACTTTCTGCCACAATTCTTCCCATGAAGAAAGTTTGACATAGCAAATTTCGAACTTGGGGTACTGGAATTTCCTCGCGATGCTGTAGACTTCGGGCTTGGTGGGGTCCGGAGTGATCACCAGTAAACGCCCCGGTTTATTCGGGTCGACTTGGTACGGCAACACGCGGAACTCCAACGCTTGCATCCGCACAGAATCGGGCAACGCCATCAACTCTTTCTTCACGAATTCAACGCCGTTTTCGTCAATTTCTTCAGGAGCGATTTCGAGAGAACGGAACGCATAAAAGTTTACAATTTCCTGGTAGAGTTTATCGCGGTTCACGTTAAACTCGTCGCTCAGGACGTCGTGCAGTTTCCGGCGCACTTTCTGGTCGTCTTGCATGAGGATTTTTACCGCCTCGGCAAGTATCCCAGCCGTGATAACGCCTTTATCGACTAGGTGTTCGCCGAGGTCTTTGCGGTATGTTCCAAGCCTGATATTTTTCTCTTCGATGGCCATAAGGCTTTACTTGGGAACTGAGTCGATTTTAATCGAAGCCGACTCCGAAGACAGATAGGTTAAAAAGACCATGACGATCATGATCATACCGGAGATACTCAACTCAATGACGTTGGTGAGGTTTTTCAACGCGTACCGGTTTTCCATTTCGTAAAAATCCGCAAGCTGGACGGCGGTGTCCTTGACGGTTCCGGTCTCGCTTGCCGTTTTGAATCGCGACAGAACCATTTCCGGAAAGAACGTCGTCCATTCGAGCGCTTTTGGCAATTCGGTGCCGTACTTCAGCATGGTCGGGATGGCGATATTTTTAATCTGGTGCTCGAGGTAATGGTTGCGGCTCGACTCGGATGCGTACTGGATGGCGTCGATGTTTTCGCCGGAAGACGTATACATAATGCCTAACACACGGCAAAACATTTCGACGCTCGTGTTGCGGAGGATGGTTCCCACGTAGGGAATACGGATGACGTACCGGTCTAACATGAGGCGGCCCTTCGGCGTCATGATGTACATATAGAACGCAATGACCGGCGCCGCAAGAAGAAACGTGAGCAGGAAAATATGTTCTTTGACGAATTCGCTGAAGTCGATGGTAAATTGTGTGAGAGGCGGAAGCCCGGTTGACATGGGAGCGAGCGTTTCAGCCATATCCGGCAGGAGCACCAGCACGTAAAACGCCAGCGCGCCGATGAGCGCAAGCGACGTGACCGCCGGAAGGATCAACGAACTGGCGAGCGCCTTGCGGAAATCCGCCAGCCGTTCGACGAAACGCGCGACGCTTTCGAAGATGGATTTCATGTTGCCACTCCGGGACGCCAAACCGAGCATGAGCGCGGTGTCGTCGCCAAACACGGCGGACTGGCGCAGGAATGCATCGCGTGAATCCATGCCCTCTTTTAAATCCTTGATGATATCCCGCAACGCGCGTTTCAAGTTCTTATCCTTCACATTGGTGGACATAATCAGCAGGATTTCGTGAAACGGCATTTTCTGTTCGAGCAACTTCGCGCTGGTCGAAATAAAAGAAACCAACTCGCTCATCGGCGCGCGGGAATTGATCTCAAACTCGCGACGTACGGTAATCTTTTCGCCGCCGATCCGCTTTAACGCTTCCAGCACTTCTTCGCGTGTGTACGCGGACTGCGTGCCTTCCATCGCCGTCGCCCCGCGTTGAACTTTGTAGAAGAAGTTTTTCTTCTTATGAATCGAAGAGATCGTCCAACCTTGCGCTTTGGCGAGGGCATTTGCTTTTTCGCGGGCGGCAAAGTACGTGATCGCCGTGATGTATCGGCTCCCGGGCTTTCCGCTTCGGTCTTTTACTTCAATTTTGTAATCGTGCCCGCGCATGAAAACTCCTTACGCTCAATTTCGACTCGGTTCCAAAAAGATGTCAGATCTATTATAAGAAACTTCTGAAAAATTATTTACGTACGGGTAGCCGCAATCTTTAGGTTGCGTTTTTCTAATAAATTCGCAGGCTAAAGCCTGCGGTTACCAAATTATTTAGGATCATTCAGAAGTCTCCAGCGCTAAAACAAAGTCGCATCTATCTTAAAATATTGTCAGAAACTTCCCTAAAATCAATGAGGTTGAGAAACTTGGTCTAAAGCTACACTAGTATTCGGAATAAACCGGAAGACCGCTTTTCCCTCTTGAAACAAAAGCTCGTGATTATTGAGTTTTATTAGCCTTTTTCAACTTGATACCAAGATTCGAGCATTTATCGTACAAGGTTTTTTCCGGTATCAAAAGAATTTGCGCGCTTTTTTTAACATTCCATCCAGTTTGCTCGAGCGCATTGAGAATAGCTATTCTTGCGGCTGAATCTTTTGCCTGCTTTTCGAGCACAGGAAGCGGCATAGTACTCAATGGTGAGGCTTTTCCCTCCGTAAGCTCTTTCGGAAGGTCTGCCGCCTCGATTTTCTGGCTTGAACAGAAAAGGATAGCCCGCTGGATGGTATTTTGTAATTCTCGCACGTTTCCGGGCCAGTCATATTGGGTCAAATACTCCATACCGGATTGGCTGACGGAGAGGTTCGGCTTTCCTAATTCGGGACCGTAGCGTTCAAGATAATACTGCACGAGGAGCGGAATATCCTCCTTGTGCTGTCTGAGCGGCGGAAGTGTGATAGGAAAGATATTTAGGCGGTAGTAGAGGTCTTCACGAAACTCGCCTTTGGCGGTCATCTCCGAGAGATTGCCGTTCGTCGCGGCAATGACGCGCACATCAATCGAAATGGGCACCGAGCCGCCGACGCGATCCACGACTTTTTCCTGCAGGACGCGTAACAGTTTGACTTGCGACTGCAAGTCGAGGTCGCCAATTTCATCTAGAAAGATTGTGCCGTTTTCGGCAAGCTCAAACTTGCCAAGTTTGTTTTGCATCGCGCCGGTGAACGAGCCGCGCTGGTGTCCGAATAATTCGCTTTCGATCAATCCCTTTACGAGCGAAGCGCAATTGACCGCGACGAACGGTTTCTGCGCGCGCTTGCTCAGCGCATGGATTTCCTGAGCGACAAGTTCTTTGCCGGTGCCGGATTCGCCCATCACTAACACCGTTACGTCCGTCATCGCCACGCGGCGGATTTGCTCGAGAATACGCTTAATTTCCGCGCTCCGCCCGACGATTTTTCCGGACAAACGGCTCAGCTCTTCGCGCACGCGTTCGTAGTCGCGTTTGAGTAATTGTTCCTGCATTGCTTTTTCAACTAACGCGCGCAGTTCGCCCGCGCGCAAGAGTTTCGCACCGTAGTGGTACGCGCCGACTTTAATCGCTTCAACAGCTATTTCGACGGAAGGATTGTCGGTCAGCACGATAACTGGGAGGTCGGGTACCAGAGCCTTAAGCCGTTTCAACACATGCACGCTCGAATCGGCATCGCCGGAGTTCTCGTTAAAAAACATCGCGTCGATCTGTTCGCTTTCCAGAATGTGCTGGGCTTGTTGCTCGTCGTTCGCGGTGAAGGTCGTATAATAATCGCTGAGCAGAAGTTCAAACTGCTTCAAGAAAACCTGGTCGCGATCAAGTATGAGTAATGAGCGAGATGACTTCATGCGTGCTTTTTTTCGTCTGTTATACGACTCTCAACACGGCGTCACCGGCAGGAATGGATGAATATTTCCAGACTCCGCCAACAAATTTTGGAGAGCGATTTGGCATGGATAGTTCGTCGGGGCTGTAGCAATCGTGCTTCATAATCTTCTGGATTTTCCGGAAAACGAGATTTGACACGCCCTACCACCTCAACGCTAAAGGATGAGTTCCACAATAAAATTCTTGGGGAATTCTTGTGTCCTTGTAATTACTAGTGGGAGGTGGAATATATTAACGTTATTCGCTCAGAGAAGCAAGTGACCAATAGCACCACAAAAACCATTCGAAAATATAAGGGCATTTCTGTGTTTCGCATATAAACAGGAATTAGCGATTTGACAGGCTGGGTCTGTACATCATCATGCCGGCACGTGTTCTTCCTCATTGCTGATTCATGTTGTACGAGAACCCATCTCAAAAACGCTTGTAGGGGGGCTGAAGCCCATAGTTTTCTTTGTTTATATTTCCCCGACCTAAAGGTCGGGGCTATAACCACGCTCTTTAGGTGTGGTCACGAAATCCAAAAATGTATACCGGGCTTTAACCCGATCACAAAGGGTTTTATCCATTTTTGAAACCGGTTCTATGCAACTTCAGCCGACAGTGAATACTGATTGATGATCTGCCGGATAGTTTTTAGAATTTTTCCCGGGACAAACGGCTTCTGGATAAATGCTTTGATTCCTGCCTGGGCGACTTCTTCCT
>DATCJD010000120.1:0-6509 GCA_036507435.1 Bacteroidota bacterium | reverse complement strand
GACCTCATAGACGAAATTATCCGCAACGGGTACGATATACGGGAATTCCTCATCGGACTCAGCGAGCACCTACGCAACCTGCTCGTCGTCTCGACGACGCAGTCCACGCAACTGGTGGAAACCTCCGAGCCGCACCGGAAGCGCTACCAGGCAGAAGCGGCGCATTTTTCCGAGAACGATTTGCTCCGGTTGATTAAACTTGTGTTGGAGTTAGAAGGCTCCATCCGCTGGTCGTCACAGCCGCGCTACAAGCTTGAGGCGGGCTTGTTGCAGATGATTAAGATGCACGGCGCGGTGCGCGTCGACGAACTGCTCAAACAGATAGACGACCTCAAAAAAAAACTTAGCAATTCCTTACTTCCCGCACGGTCTCCCAACGCGATTCCCGTACCAAGAGAAGAAGTGAAAGTGATCGGCACGGTCAGCGCGGGCATGCTCAGTCCGGCGTCGCTCGTCCCCTCAGGAATGATCCCCGACGCGTTTAAGCAACCGGTGAAATTAGGATTGCGCGCGTCGCCCGCTCAACCTGCAATGGTGAGGGAACGACTGAACCAGCAGGCTTACGCCCCGGCGGCGCCTGCGGCGAAAGCTGAAACGATGCACGTCGTCTCCGCCGAAGAAGCGTATGGGAGCTGGCAGTTGTGGGTGTCGGAAGTCCAGCGCTCGCGCATTTCCGTAGGCAGCGCGCTCGAAGTCAGCACGATTCTCGACGTCAACGACGGCGCTCTGCGTATCGCCTGCCCGGACGATTATCATCTTTCATCGCTCAAGAAAAACGAGCAATTATTGACGGATTCGTTCCAAAAAGTGACGGGCAGGAAAGTCCGTATCGAGCCGGTATTACACGCTACATCACACACTACCACGCAATTCAAGCCGTCCACCACAAGGTCGTTTTCGTCCGGCGTGAAGCCGTCCGTTCCTGGCACGGGAGCGGCGGACGAGCATCCGGTCATAAAGGCGCTCCGCCTCGAATTGGGCGCCGAGCAAATGGAAATTCACTAACCGTTTCAAGTCATACGAGGGAGCTTACCATGATTCGTCAACAGACGATCGCGCTGGCTGTTATCGCTTTACTGTGCACGCAACTCGGTTGTTCACCACAACGGGAGGTTAGCAGTATGTCCGACGAAGAGCTCACTGCGTATGCGCGTGAGATTCATAATCAAACGCTGACGCTGGACACGCACGACGATATTTCTTTCGAGTTCGCGACAGCGGAAGACGACCCGGGTAATCCGCAGAACGCGCGGCAAGCGACGCTTCCGAAGATGCGCGAAGGCGGGTTGGACGTCGGTTTCTTTATTGTGTACGTAGGACAGGGCGAACGCACGCCGGAAGGAAACGAGACTGCGTACAAACAAGCTATAACGAAATTCGATGCGATCCATCGCATGGCGGAAAAAATGTATCCCGACCGGATCGAAATTGCCTATACCGCGGCGGATGTGGTGCGCATCCATAAGAGCGGAAAGCTCGTGGCGTGCATCGGCATCGAGAACGGGTGGCCCATCGCCAACGACCTCGCGCGGCTTAAGGAATTCCAGGACCGCGGCGGGCGGTACATTACGCTCGCGCACAACGGGCATAACGACATTTGCGATTCCGCCACCCCGCGGCAGGGCGAGCCGCAATCCGAGCACAACGGCGTGAGCGAGTTCGGCAAGAAGGTGATTGGGGAGATGAACCGCCTGGGCATTATGGTAGATATTTCGCACATTGCAAAGAAATCCGCGCTGGACGCGATGAAGCTCTCTAAGGCTCCCGTCATCGCTTCGCACTCCGGCGCCCGCGCGCTGAACGACCACGTGCGAAATTTAGACGATGAGACTCTGATGGAAGTGAAACGGAACGGCGGCGTGGTGCAGTGCGTCGCATTGCGGGGATTTGTGAAAGACCGCACGCCTTCGCCCGAGCGCGTGGCGATGCAGGCGACGTTACGAAAAGAATACGGCTTGCCGGAGCAGGGCGGGTTCGGCGGACTCAACCGCGCAATGGAATCATGGACGGAAGAAAAGCGCGCGGAGTTCCGAACAAAAATGCAGAACATAGATAAAACATATCCGTTGCCGGCGGTGAACGTGCAGGATTTTGTGAACCACATCGACCACGTGGTGAAGACCATCGGTATTGACCATGCGGGCATCAGCTCGGATTTTGACGGCGGCGGCGGCGTTGACGGATGGGATAGCGCGGCGGAGACGTTCAACGTGACGAAAGAACTTGTCCGGCGCGGCTACACCGAAGAGCAAATCGAAAAAATCTGGGGCGGCAACCTCTTGCGCGTCTGGCGCGAGGTGGAGCGCGTGGCGGCAGAGATGCAGAAAACAGGCTCGAACTAACAAGGAAATGATGCGCGAACGCACAGAACCATGCCTCAAGCGTGGTTCTGTCGTTTTACCAAGCCTTGCTTTTCAGCCCGTTTTCCGTTATTTTTAGATGAGCAAGTCCTAAGGGATCATCGGAACTGAGGAGGAATTTAGCCTATCGCATTTTTGTTAGAGTGTAGTGTCGGCGTCGGATTGAAAGGGAGACCACTCTAACCGTTACATGTTCAGCCGAATTCGCGGCGGTTAGGAGCGGATTCGGTTTTGTTGTTTCTAGGAGGTTGCGTGAAAAGAAACACCGCAACATGTAATCTTATGTCTCAGCACAAAAAACAAAACCCCCTGCGGCTCACACAACGAGCCGCGTCCCCTCCCAAAGGGATCCCTTCGGGACTTGTTAGGGGGACAACGTACACCTCTATTTTTTTTGCGATAGCGCTCTCCAGCATAACCGCTATACCCGTAAGCGCGCAGTCCATCGGCAAGTATGCCGGGGAGTTTATGGCGATCGGCGTGGGCGGGCGCGCGTTGGGGTTGGGCGGGGCGCATGCCGCACTCGTGAGCGATGCGACGGCGGGCTACTGGAATCCTGCCGCGCTCGCGCGGCTGAATTACCCCGAAGGCATACTCATGCACGACGAGCGGTTCGGGAATCTCATTAACTATGATTACGCTTCCGTCGCGCTGCCGTACGGCACGGACGCGAGTGTGGGCGTCAGCCTGCTCCGCCTCGGCGTGGACGGCATCCCGGACACGCGCAATGCGTGGCTGGACGCGAACGGCAACCGCCTCTTCGACGATAACAATATACCGGACTACGATAAGGTCACATATTTTAATTCCGCCGACTGGGCGATTTACTTGAGTTACGCCAAACAAGCCTCGCCGGAATTACTCTATGGCGCGAACGTAAAAATCATCCGCCGCGACATTGCCGACCACTCGGCAACGGGCATCGGGTTCGACGTCGGCATCCTCTACTCTCCGTTCACGGATTTTTTCCTCGGTCTCAACGCACAGGATATTACGACGACGTTCGTTTCGTGGAGCACGGGGCGCAACGAGTTGATCACGCCCACGCTCAAAATCGGCAGCGCGTATTTCTTCGAACTGTTCGACGGCAGATTCGCCCCGGCAATCGATATCGACGTGCGTTTCGAGAACCGTCAATTTTCGACGGCGGCAAATTTGGGTCCGGTAAGTTTCGACCCGCATTTTGGGTTAGAATTTGAGTATAAGAAAGTTGCCGCACTGCGGGCGGGTTACAGCGATATTAAGCAAGTTACGTTCGGCGCGGGCATACGTCTCAACAAGCTCGACGTGGATTACTCGTACGCGCAGTTCGGCGCGTCAAACGATTTGGGCAACACGCACCGCATCTCGTTGCGGTTCGTGTTGCAGAGTGAGCAATACCGGCGCGAGGGAGCGGAGTAATACCCCCGTCCCCTCTCCCCAAAATAATTTGGTAGCCGCAGGCTTTACGTTTGTTGCATCCCGCTTTTCTTGGGGACGAGACAGCCTGCGAATTTATTCGAAAAACGCAACCTAAAGGTTGCGGCTACCGTACATAAATAATTTTTCAGAAGATTCAAAAAAGAAGTCCGACTTTTAGCCTGGCGCGTGCAGGCGAAAAGTCGGACTTCTAAGGATACATTCCGTCCCCCTACAAGGGGGACGCGTCGTTTTGTGACGCAGGGGGTTATACTAGACGATGAAAAAGATGACCCTCCTGGTCTCCCCTCAAGGAGAGACGAAACACAGCGTTACTTCGACGTCATCACGAACACGCCGTTCCACTCGTCCGGCGGAGGGTTGAGCTGGTAAAGCGAAGCCCGTTGAGCGTACACCTGCGAAACATAACAGGTCGGGTCAAGTTGGTACGTCTGGTTCATATAGGCGATGGCTTCGTCCCATTTGCGTTGGCGGTAGAGTTTTAAGCCCTCCTGGTACATTTCGCCTGCTTCTTTTTGTTCTGCGGTCCTCTGCATGTCGGCGGCGCCGAGCAGTTCGAATACCTTAATCGGTTCGGTCTTTCCCTTCACCTGAATCAAATCCAGTTCTCGCACAATTACTTTGTCAGCAACATGCTTATGGGTGAACTCGCTGATCATGATCTTCGAGTCGTACTGCTTATTGGCGCCTTCGAGCCGCGAGGCGAGATTTACGCTGTCGCCGATGATCGTGTAGTCGAACCGGTCTTTGCCACCCATGTTGCCGACAATCATCCAGCCGGTGTTAACACCGCACCGTACGGCAATCTCCGGCTTCCCGCGTTTTTTCCACTCCGGGCGCATCATTTCAAGCCGCTTCTGCATGTCCAGCGATGCAAGGCACGCACGCAGAGCGTGGTCTTTTTGCGGGATAGGCGCGCCCCAAAACGCAATAATTGCGTCGCCCTCGTACTTATCTAAAGTCCCTTTGTGCTTGAGAATGATACCGGTCATGTCGTCGAGATATTCATTCAACAGGTCGACGAGCGCTTCGGGTGACATGGATTCAGAGATCGACGTAAAGCCTGCGATGTCGGAGAAAAATGCGGTGAGTTCGCGCTTGTCGCCGCCGAGCTTCGCTTTTTCAGGGTTGGCGATGAGTTCGTTCACGACCGCCGGGCTGATGTAGTGGCTAAACACGCCTTTGATCAACGCCTTTTGTTGCCGCTCGGAGAGGTACTGGTACACAATCGTGCCGACGTACGAGAACACCACGGCGAGCGACGGGTTGACGATGTTGATATACGAGTTGCCGTTGGAGAAGGCAAGCACGGCGAACTGGAAAATTCCGAAGACGAGCGCTAACGCAAGAACGACAGCGACCAACTCGACGAGCCAGATGAATTTTATTTTCAGTTGTTTCAATTGGAGCAAACCGGAGAACGTGAGCAAGCTCAGCAAGAAAATCAAACCAAGCTCCACTTCGGTATCCGCGCGGGTAATGTGGTACCCATCAATCACGTTTTGAACTGCGGTGGCGTGGATTTCGACTCCGTGCATGATATTCTGCCCGTCCGGGTTCACCATAGGCGTCGCGTGATAGTCGCGTTCTTCCGGCATCTTCGAACCGATGAGCACGATCTTGTCTTTGAAGAGGCTCATCGTGCCTTCGTCGAACATGTCTATGGATTCTTCAATTTCGATTTCGTCGTTCGTCTGGAAACTTGAATCGTCAATCACCTGCTGGAACGGGACGTAGTGGAATGTTTCCACCGGACCGTAATAGTTCAACAGGAACGACGTCGGGGTGTAACGCGGGATCATCCGGTCTTTCACGACGAACGAACTGCCTTGTAGCTGAGCCGTTTCAAGCGGGCGCAAGCCGTAATAGCGGCCGAGCGTCGCCATGGCGAATGTCGGCGTCAGGTCTTCTCCGACGAGATACATGGGGGTGTACGAACGCACGACATCATCGCGGTCTTTGAGCACGTTGACAATGCCGACCTGATGGCGGTTGTCGCTAAAGAACACGTTACCGTAGTTTTCATCCAACGACCGCGTAGAGTATAACCCGCCCGTGCCTTCTTCCGGTTTGTTCACGCCTAAAATGACGTTGTCGTATTTGAGCAGGGCTTCGCGGAGCACGGAATCTCCGGGGTTGACGGAGGTAAAGGTAAGGTCGAATGCGATTACGCGGGCGCCCGCGCGGTTCAGGTTTTCAATTACATGAGCGTAATAATTTCGCGGGAAGGGGAATTTATCGGGCATCGCCTCCACGTCGGACTGGTCGATACCGACGATGATGACGCTGGATTTATTCCGGAAATCGGTTTTATACTGGTCGGGGTTGCCTTGTGCGGCGTTGTTATAGCGCGTCTGGAAGCGGTAATCGGTCGTCAGTTGTTCGACGTCGCTCATGAGCGGCAGTTCAAACAGCCATCCCTGCGTGAGCAGGGCGACGAGCAAGCCGATGCCGAGTCCGACGCCGAGTTTCGTGAGAAGCGAGACGAGATTTTTTTTAGCGGCGGCCATCTAGCATCCTTTCGATGGTTGCGGAAAAAAGCCGAATTACACGGTAGCCGCAGGCTTTGCGCTTTTTGCGTCCCGCTGTTCTTTGGCGGGACAGCCTGCGAAGAGTGGAAAGAACCGAACTCTGTGTGCAGTACTAGTAGGGACGCACAGCCGTGCGTCCCTACGGAAATTCACAAGAACTTAAAACGCGAAGCGGTAAATCACACTTCCGATCGTATCG
>DATCJD010000119.1:0-9237 GCA_036507435.1 Bacteroidota bacterium | reverse complement strand
GTACGAAAAGCTCGTTGTCGAATTTCCGGAAAGCGGGCTGGTCTCCGCCTCAAAAGTCCGGGTGGGCGAATGCTATTATTACGTGAAAGACTATCAACGCGCAATTGATTATTTGATGGCGGCAAAACCGGCTATCACCGAAGCACAAGAAAAAGCCGAAGCGGATTACCTAATTGCCGAAGCGTACTACCATCTGGAGCAATATGCCGGAGCACAGCAACTGTACGAGGGTTTTCTCCATACGCACGCAGGAAACAAATTAGAACGCGAGGTCATTTACGCGCTCGGCTGGAGTTTCATGAAGCAACAGAAGTTTGCACCGGCGGCGGAATCGTTCGGTCGGCTTTCTTCCGGCAATGACGCTCTAGCTCACGCCGGACTTTATCGTAAAGGCGTTGCGACGAAATTTACCGGCGACCGAAAGGGAGCAGTACAGATTTTTCAAGAGGTAGTCGTCCGCGCGCCGATGGGTGAATTTTCCGATAACGCGCTGTATGACGCCGGCATCATTTCGTTTGATGAGAAACAATACCCCGCGGCGAAGGGATTCTTCGAGCAGGTCGTGAACGGCTACCCGAAGAGCGACGTCCTTGCCGACGCATACCGCATGGCGGGCGAGTGTTTGGTGATTGAAGGGAATTTTGAGCAGGCGTTTTCCATGTTCGAGAAAGCGTTGCAACAGCAGAGTATTTCGTTTGAAGTGAAGAGCGCCGCCGGTTATCAGTCTGCGTGGAGCCTCTATAAGATCAAGAAATACAAGGAGTCTGCGGCGCGCTTTGCTTCATTCATTCAAGAATATTCGAAACTCCCGTTAGCGACGGACGCCGCTTTTTGGCAAGCGGAGGCGTTGTACCAGACCGGTGATTTTAAGCCTGCCATTGTGCAGTATCAGGTTGTAGCGAGCCTGACAAGCCACGAGCGCAAGGAAGAAGCGATGTACGGGCTTGCGTGGTCGCATTATAAGCTCAATGAATTCGATAAGTCCCGCGATGCATTCACGCGGCTGATCAATGCGTTCCCGAACGGGAAATTCGTTTTCGATGCGCGGATCCGGCAGGGCGATTCGTACTTCTTCTTAAAGGACTACAAGAACGCCGCCGCCACGTACCGTATCGTAACACGGCAATTTGCGCAACGCGACGGGGTGGACTACGCGTTGTATCAACTGGGCCAGACGTATTACAGGGAAGGCGACATGCCGCAAGCCTCCCAGCAGTTTACCGCGGTGGTTCGCACGTTCCCCAATTCCGCATACGCGGATGATTCACAGTACGCGTTAGGCTGGATATACTTCCAGCGCAAAGAGTATGCGGACGCAGTGAAGGAATTTCAAAAAGTGGTTTCCACGTACCAATCGGGCGACGTTATTCCCCGCGCGCTGTATAGTATCGGCGATTCATACTACAACCTGCAAAAATATGCCGAGGCCGAAAAAGCCTACCGCGACCTTCTTACCAAATATCCGACCAGCCAGTACATCGCCGACGCCTTGACCGGTATCCAGTACTGTCTTGTGGCGCAAGGAAAGCAACAGGAAGCGACAGGCGTGATTGATAAATTTCTGCAAGCGAACCC
Organism: Bacteroidota bacterium; assembly: GCA_036507435.1. Classification (GTDB taxonomy): domain Bacteria; phylum Bacteroidota; class Ignavibacteria; order UBA10030; family UBA10030; genus JAKEEG01. The sequence continues at coordinate 7,662 of DATCJD010000119.1, read as the reverse complement.
CAATTCGCCCGTCGCAGAAGAACTTACACTAAAGAAAGCCGACCTGCTGTATAATCAGAAACTTTACACGGAGTCTGCGGCGGCATTTCAAGCGTTTACGACGAAGTATCCCAATTCAAAGCTTGTAGGAAACGCGCTCTTTTGGTACGCGAAAAGTTTGCATGGATTAAACAGGGCTTCGGAAGCGGCTTCGGCATTCGAGCGTGCCGGAGCGGCGCCGAACGCAGGGGCAAAAGTTGCCGCCGATGCGCTCGTGGAAGCCGGGACGATTTACTTCAATCTCAAGATGTACGATAAAGCTCTCCGCGTGTTTGAGCGGATTGAAACGGGCTACCCGCAATCCGATGCGGCGGCGGCGGCATCTTATATGAAGGGCGCCGTATTTCTTGATAACGGCGACCCGCAAGAAGCGAAGAACCAATTTGAATTTGTCGCGCAGAAGCACCCGAACTCCAACGGCGCGGCGAAATCGAAAGTAGCGTTGGCGCGCATCCACCAGATAGCCAAGGCGACAGAGCTGGCGTTGACGCTTGCACAAGAGGTAGCGACCTCACGCAACGACGCCATCGGAGCCGAAGCGCAGTACTTGCTCGGCATGTTTCTCTCCGAGCGCCAAGACTGGCAAGGGGCTGTTACTGCATACTTGCGCGTTCGTTACGTCTATCCTTCGTTTGAAGAATGGGTAGCGAAAGCGTATCTCGGATTGGGTGTTGCGTACGAAAATTTACGGGATCTTCCTAAAGCGAAAGAGGCATACCAGAACGCGGTGAAGTTGAAGAAAGACGTGCAATCCACTGCTGAAGCTGAGCGTCGCCTGAAAGCGCTGGAGAAATTGTAGGATGGGACGGATGCGTGCATATCTGTTGACCGTCGCTGTGCTGGCAACCGCTGTCTACGCGCAAAACCCTGCCAGCCCAACTGAAAAGAAGGAACCGGAATCACGACGGGTAGAATTGCCGGCATCGCCGGGAGTTCAGAATCCGCCGCTACCTAAAATTGAACTTCCGGAATATATCATTACCGGTATTATCTCCATGAACGTACCGAATGTCCATAAGGAAGACGCTCTTGAAACATCCCGCCCCGTTGATGTGCGCGCGTACCACATCACCGGCTCGAGGGAGCGGGTCACTGTCGAGTTAGAAAACAGGCAGAAGGAATCTTTGCTCTCAGGTTCGCGCATACTGAATGGACAAGCGACCGTAAGCATGGCAAATTATTTTACCCCGCGCGTGGATGTGTGGCTCGGTCAGACCATGCCCGACTATGACTATCGGGTAAGCGCCGGTTACCATCGTACGAAGGGATTTGTGCCGCACTCGGACCGTTCCGGCGGACACATGGGAATCAGCGGAGGCCTGGTGTTCAACTCCGGCGCCATGGAAGGTTCAAGGCTTGGAGGAAATGCATCGTACGGTACTGAAGTGTATCGTTTTTACGGGTCGCTCGTACCGGCGACACGGCGTACGGTTTCGAATTATCGGTTTGGAGTCTCGTTGGCGCCCGCGCCTTCAAATTCTTTCCTGCTAACGCCGAGTCTCGACTACAGGTATCATGGAGTAACCGATAGCTCGGCAGAGACGCAACAACAAAGAGCGACGGTCAGTTTGAATGCTGAGTTACCGCTCGACGCGGTAACACTGCTCGGCAGTATGACATACGATAATGCTTCTCTCTCAGGAGCGCATTCCGGGCACCTGACGCAGTTTCAACTTCGCCTTGGTACTTCACGTTACTGGTGTAATAGTATATTTGTAAAAGGTGCGGTGGATTTTTCTGCAGTGAAAGGAATGGCAGGTCAAAGGTTGAGCCGGGTGTATCCGGATGTCGCCGCCGGGTACGTAATCGGAGGAAGTCACCTCGCGTCGGTCTCCTATACCGGCGGGATCGGCTTTACCGATTTGGCTTTGCAGATCAAAACCAACCCCTACCTCTCGGCGGGGTCGGTTATACTTCATCCGGAGAAAGTGCGCCAGATTCGTCTCGTAGTTGAATCAGATTGGTCTCCTGTGATCCGAACCACAATCAGCGCCTCGAATGAAACGGTATATAATTACGGTTTAATGACCGACCCGTTAGGGAGCGGCATTTGGTCGCTTAGCTACGGGTTGGCGAAATTCTGGAGTTATCGTGCAGAAGCGTTTGCAAAGTTGACGCCGAATGATTATGTTTCTGCTACGGTAACGGTCAATTCAACCGAGGGAGCTCCCGGCGGGCGGGCAGTTCCGTATGTGCCGAAGTTTGAAACTGCCGCTTCATACACGCATTGGTTTCCGTTTGGGCTGAGCGTGTCCCCGACTATCAGTTATCAGGGCGTCCGTGAAGCGGGCTTTGCCGTTTCGCAGGAGTTACCCGGATTTTTTTTAGCAGGGTTGCGTGCCGAGTATGAGCCGATTGTACCGTTAACAGTGTTTGTCGACCTTCACAACATCAGCAACAAAAAGTATGAGCTATGGAAAGGCTATCAGGCTCCTCCGTTTATGGTGACGGGCGGCTTGAGCTTCCGCTGGTAAATTATTTTCTGAACAACACACACTCCCACTATTAAAGGAGGGGATATCATGCCCGATTTAAATTTGAACGATGAAGACTCGTTGGAAGAACAGCCTTCTGAAGAACCATCACAGCCTGAGAGTACCGAAGAGACATCGGAACCGCCTCGACGCGAGCGCGGCGGCGAAATGACGCGAATGATTGTCATTCTTGTCGTGTTAGGCGTACTGGCGGGTGCGGTGTATATGGTGAACAAGCTCGGCATCGTAAAACTCTGGGGTACCAGTGATCCGATCGTCGCTCAGGTAGAAGAACCGCCTGTGCAAGAGCAAGCGCCGGTCGAGGAGACAGCTGAGCCGCCTGCTCAGGAGCCTTCGGCACAACAACCAGCGCAACAAGCGGCTACGCCTGCTCAACAGCAAGCAACGCCCGCGAAGCCTGTTGAAACTCCGCCCGTCGTAGAAAAGCAGAAAACGGAAATGCCGATGAAACTGCTCGACCCGATTGTATTCCCGAATCGCCAGCGAGCGACCAGGACGGTGGCGAAGCAGGAAGCTCCAGCCCAGCAACCTGTTCAGATAGCGTCGACACAAGCGCAGGAACCTCCACCTGAACGGAAGATGGAAGCAGTGACGCCAGCCAAGACAGAACCGGCGCCGAAACAAACGCCGGCACAGACGACCCAGCCCGCGCAAACGAAACCTGCGGTGCAACCACCGAAGGTTAACATGGCGAACCTTTCCGCCATGACGGGGACATATACGGTGCAAGTGTATGCGCTACGCGATAAAGGTAATGCGGAAGCGGCAGTCCAGCGGCTGAATGACGCAGGATACCCGGCGTTTGTCGAAGAAATTAACGCGAGAGAAATGATGTGGTACACAGTGCGCGTCGGCAAGTTCCCTTCAGCCGCAGAAGCAAAGAAAGCGGTCGAGAACTTCGCACAAGAAATCAAGATGCACCATTTTATCGATAAAGTGCGTATGGCTGGGAATTGATTTTTATCATCGAGGTGAAAGGCGACTATGAACTTTCTTGAAATGTTCAGTAAGGGCGGCATTCTGATGTACCCGATTCTTCTCTGCTCGCTTATCGCGGTGGTGATTGTGATCGAGCGTTTTCTGGTGTTGCGCAAAGCCCAGATTGACGCGGGGCAGTTTATGATGCGCCTGCGCAGTGTTCTGCAGAAAGGCGACATCATGGCGGGGATAAATTTCTGCGCCAAGACCAACGCGCCGATTGCCAATCTGATGCGGCGGGGTTTGACAAAATACTCCGAAGGGCATGAGCGCGTCAGTGAAGCCATCGAAAATGCCGGTAAAGAAGAAGTCTATCACCTTGAGAAAGGGCTTGGTATTCTTGCTTCAATTGCCGGTGTTGCCCCGTTGTTGGGATTTCTTGGAACCGTTACGGGTATGATTGGAGCCTTTCAGACGATTCAACAGCTCAGTGGAGTCGTCAACCCGTCAGACCTTGCCGGTGGCATCTGGGAAGCGTTGGTGACGACTGCCTTCGGGTTGATTATCGGTATACCCGCGTACGCTTTTTACAATTACTTCGTTTCCCGGGTTCAGCGTTCCGTATTTGAAATGGAAAGCGTGTCGGAAGAATTTCTCGACCTCGTTCGCTCCGGCAGGCTGGGGGACGGCAGTGAGACCGTGAAGATGTCTTCCGGGAAAGCCGAACACGAAGAATACTTCCAGAAGAAATAACCGATTATGAAATTCAAAGGGGAACAAAAACATCTTAGCGTATTTGCTTTTTCGTCGCTGACGGACATTGTGCTATTGTTGCTCATTTTTTTCTTATTGTCCTCCTCGTTTGTCATTCAGCCGGGTATTAAAGTGCAGTTACCGAGGTCCGAGACGGGCGAAGTGGACAGCAAGCGGGAAGTGATCATCTCGTTGACGGAACAAGGGTCGATTTTTTTGAATAACGAGCAGGTAACGACGGAGACACTCGGCGCGAAACTCTCCTCACTCCTCGGACAGGATACAGAACGTGTGGTTGTTATCAACGCCGATAAGACCGTCAACCTGCAGAGCGCAGTACAGGTTATGGATATAGCAAAAGGAGTCGGTGCGTCGCGGTTCCTTATCGCAACGCAACCGACACAGTGAGGTAAGTATGAAACCAACACGCGAACGATTTATCGGCTGGCTCGGTTCAGTGCTTCTGCACGCGCTGCTCTTGCTTCTATTTTTCTTTATCTACCTTCCGGACATTATTCAGAAGCAGGAATTTGTTGAGGTCACGTGGGGCGCGACGGCAAGCCTAAACAAGAGCATTGAACCGACGCCAACTCCTGCCAGTCCCGTCAAAGCGACGACAACAAGCGCCAAGACGACCGTGAAGACGAAGAAAGCCGCTCAGCCTGTTATACTGCCTGAGCGTCGTACGCCCGACCTTTCGGACGACGTTCTGCGAGTTCCTAAAACCGACAAGATGGACGTACCCGAAAGCGGTACGAAAACACAGCCGTCCGAAACCCGGACAGTCGGCGAGAGGGATACCCGAACAGGCGAAACCGTGGGTGAACGGGACAGAGTGACGCCGGGGAATTCAGCGGGAGGCGGTCCCGGAGGTACTGGTCCGTTGGGAAATTCAGGTGTGGGTGCAGATATAGACCGCGGAGTGAATTTCTCCATCCAATGGCTGGACGGCGGCACGCGCAAGAAAATGAGCGGCGAATTGCCTAAGTACCCGGAGGGAACAAATGTTGAAGCGCAGATAAAAATATTGACAGTCGTGATGCCGGATGGAAGTGTGAAGGCTGTGCAACCGGAACAAAAAGCCAATACGAAACTCGAAGATGCGGCGATGAAAGAAGTCCGTCTCTGGAAGTTCGAACCGCTTCGCTCCAATCAATTACAGGCGGAGCAGAACGCAGTAATTACCTTTTTGTTTAGGCTGAAGTAGGCTGTAGAGCACATGTTATTTGATGATGGGGACGCGCAAGCCGTGCGTCCCCATTTCTTTTTTTAATGAGCCTCGTTCCCGAACAGCACCGCCCGAATAGTCTTCAGAATAATCTTCAGGTCGAACGACAGCGACCAGTTTTCGATATAATAGACGTCGTATTTTACCCGTTCTTCGAGTGATGAATTCCCGCGCAGTCCATTGACCTGCGCCCAGCCGGTCATGCCTGTTTTTACACGATGACGGTCGAGATATTTCGGCACGTGGACACTGTATTGCTCAACGAAGAAAGTCCGCTCGGGGCGCGGTCCTACCAGACTCATTTCTCCTTTGAGGACATTCAGCAGTTGCGGCAGTTCATCTAAACTCCACCGCCTCAAGAACTTTCCAATACCGGTTTGCCGGGGGTCTGCCGTCAGCCCAAGCCCCGCTTCCTTGTCGAATTGTTCCGCCCCGGTTTTCATCGAGCGAAATTTAATCATCCCGAATTTTTTCCCGTCGAGTCCGACGCGTTCCTGGACAAACAACACTGCCCCTTTGGAACTGAGTGTAATGGCGAAAGCAATAACTGCCAACAGAGGTAAACAGAGCACAAGAAGCAACGCCGAGACGATCATATCGAGCAGGCGCTTGCTAATCCTCCCCCATGTTGTCATGGGCACAGCTTTTAGCTTAAGGAACGGGATGCCCTCGATCTCCTTGATGCGTACCTGGCTTGTCATCAATTCGAGGGTATCCGGCACGACCATGATTTCCGTATTCAAACCCTCGCACTCCGTGACCATCTCATGCAGTTTTGCGTGTTCTGTATAGTCTAACGCAACAAGAACAATGTCAATGCCGTGCGATGTAATGAGCGCGGGCACTTCTTTGATACCGCCCAAGCGTTCGACTCCAAGCGACGTTATATCTCCGGCGTTGTCCGTCGAGCAATAGCCGGCGATCTGGAAACCGAGTTTTGGATTTTGCCTGATGCTTTGCACGATACGCACAGCAAAGGCGTTCGATCCGACAATAAGGACGCGTTTCAGGTCGTTGCCGCGCGCGTACCAGCGTTGTTCGAATTGCAATACCGCATACCGTCCAAGCGAAATAAAAATGACGGAGGTGATTCCCAAGAGCGCGAAGACCACCCGCGAGTACGAAAATGCCCGATAGAAAAACGCCGCCGACATCACCATCAACATGCCGAAAAAGGCAAGCCGGACAACGGCGAAGAATTCATCCGAAAAATAGACGACACGTCGCGGGCTGTACATGTTCCGAGAGTGAAACAGCATAAGCCAGACCGGGATTGCTACGAACGAACCGTACACGTACGCATCGAGCGGCGGCTCGCCGACTATCAACGGCAAGTATTCCTTGAGAGGAGAATAGAAACGCAGCCAGTACGAAACAAGGAACGCCGCTTCAATCGCGAGGGCGTCGGTGAGAACGGTCAGGAGTGGAACAAGGAAGTCCTTACGGTGTTGCTGTGGCATGGTGAGTCGCTTAAGAACCGAAGAGTTCCTGTTCGGCTTGCTGAAAAATAATATGCCCGATAGTAATATGGCCCTCTTGAATGCGCTGGGTATCCTGAGCCGGAACGACGATTGCCAGGTCGACAAGATCTTTGGACGTTCCGCCATCTTTGCCCAAGAATCCGATGCTGACCATTTTTTTCTCTTTCGCCATTCGGAACGCACGATTAACGCTCTCGGAATTACCACTGGTGCTGATGCCAATCAGAATATCGCCTTCAGTGCCCAGAGCTTCGACGGAACGAGCGAAGACGGCGTCGTAGCCTAAATCGTTTGCGCCGGCGGTCAGGGTAGAGCTATCCGTCGTGAGCGCAATGGCGGGCAAGCCGGGGCGTTTAATGCCCGGACTAAGCCGGATGACGAGCTCGGTTGCAAGGTGCTGGGCATCGGCGGCACTACCTCCGTTGCCGCAGAGCAGGATTTTCTTCTTATTCTTAAGCGCAGTCACAACCAGCCCAATTGCTTTCTCAATCTCACCGATGCACTTCTGCTCGATGTTTTGCTTGGTCTGTGCGCTTTCACGGAGTGAATCAACAATAAATTGACGGCGGTTATCCATAGTACGTTTGAGAATGTATTAGGCTTTGACTTTGATACCGGAGTGAATGGCGTCGGCAAAATTTTTCATGATTGCGCCCTGCGAGCGCTCTTCCGTAATCGTGCCGGTCACAATGAATGAAGCTCCCGCTTCGGTTTTCTTGCGGGCTTCCTCCGGCGTGCGAATGCCGCC
>DATCJD010000118.1:0-2923 GCA_036507435.1 Bacteroidota bacterium | reverse complement strand
GCATACGGTTCCGCGGTTGTAACCTGCTTCGTCAGATCAAGCCCCTTCATCTGAGGAGATGAACGGGCTTTTGCGATAAGGCTTTCGTCGTCCAGATCGGTAGCAGATAAAACACCGCGCATCGCGCCGCTCGTGCGGATGAGCTTCGTCAATTTGCGCGTGTCAATTCCTTGGATTGCCACGATACCATGCTTGGCAAGCCACTCGCCGAGGTTTCCGTTCGCACGGAAATTACTGTAGAATTCAAAATACTCGCGCACCACAAAGCCCGCAACCTGCGGTTTCGCCGATTCAAGGTCTTCCGGATTAATGCCGTAATTGCCGATGAGCGGGGACGTCATCGTCACAATCTGTCCCGCATACGAGGGGTCGCTGAGAATTTCCTGGTACCCGGTGAGACTGGTATTGAACACCACTTCACCCGTGATTTCGGAAGCGGCGCCGAACGCTTCTCCCGTAAACACAGTGCCGTTTTCGAGTGCGAGTTTTGCTTTCAACGCGGTGAGGTATCCTGTCTCTTTGGCTTAAATCGTTGGAGAGTAACCGAACGTAAAGTAAGAATTATTTCATGCCTAATCAACATGAGAAACGTGAGCAAGTTCAAACGGCTCATGCAGCACATGTTCTTTCATCACTATGCGCAAATACTGTTGCGCGCCTTCGTTGTCAGCCATACACATCCAACTCACTTCGCGCGCACAACGACGGTCATGAAACTCACCTTGACAAACCTGCCAAAAAATGTTAGATTTATTGAAAATAAAGGCTTTTTTTGATGGTCGCCTCAATACGAAAAGAAGATTTAAACGAGCGTGAACGGAGCGTGCTTCGGCACGTCGTCTATAACTATATTCTTACTGCAATTCCCGTAGGCTCGCGCATTCTCTCGAAACGAATCGAAGAGCAATGGAGCCCGGCAACGATTCGCAATGTCATGGCGGATTTAGAGGAAGTCGGCTACCTCTCTCATCCGCACACATCGGCAGGCCGCGTCCCGACCGACACCGGCTACCGTTACTATGTCGACTACCTGATGGAAGTTGAGGAACTCTCGAAAACTGAAAAGCAGTCGATTGAGACTCTCATCGAGCAGACGGTTGAACAGGACGATTTATTCCGCGAGACATCCCGGCTACTCGGGAAAATCTCCAAACAGCTCAGCGTCGTCGCTTCGCCTCATCTCAGTAGCGGGGTTTTCGAAAAATTAGAACTTATTCCGCTTTCAAGTTCCCGGCTGTTGGTGGTGATTTCCATTCGCACCGGACTTGTCAAGACCGTCATGCTCGAAGTGAAGGCGGAAATCCGGCGCGAGACGCTCCTGCGAGTCAACCAGCTACTGAACGAACGTCTCGCGGGTTTAACGCTTCAGCTCATACGTGATACCTTTGCCGCGCGCTTAAAGGACGTCCAGTCCGAAGAGAGCGGCTTGGTGCGGCTCTTTATCGAATCGGTGGACGTTCTCTTCGACGATACGAAAGAGCGAGAGAAAGTGCACATTTCAGGCACTCAGAATATCATCGATCAGCCCGAATTTATCGACCCGAAGAATTTCCGCAGTGTGATCGAATTAGTGGAAAACGAGAATGTGATTGTTCACCTGCTCGAAAAACATCAGAATTCGGAAAACGAGGTTATCATTACCATCGGCAATGAAAATAACGAAGACAAGGCAAAAGAGTACAGTGTGGTTGCAACGACGTATTCAGCCGACGGTGTGTCCGGAAGGCTGGGTATCATCGGACCCAAACGTATGAACTATTCCAAAGCCGTGCCGTTGGTGGACCATGTTGCTAAAACAATCGCCAAAATGTTGAAAGGACAGTGAGAAGGACTGATGACAGAACAAGACGACAACAAACAACCGAACGCCCAGCAGGACGCCCCACAGCGGGAGAACGATGTAGCTCAGAAACTCGCCGAGGCGGAACAACAAGTTCAGCAGTACAAAGATTTATTACTGCGGAAAGCGGCGGAATTCGAAAATTTTAAAAAACGCGCAGAGAACGAAACAGCCCTCATCGTTAAATTCGCGAACGAGGAATTGATCTCGGAATTGCTCCCCATCGCCGACGACCTTGAACGCTCGCTGAAACTCAGCAGGGAAAAAAAAGATTTCGAATCCTTGTATAAGGGCATCGAACTGATCTACCAAAAAACGATGAAGATGCTTGCAGACCAGGGCGTCGCCCCTCTGGAAACCGTCGGCAAGGAATTCAGTGTCGAGTTCCATGATGCGCTGATGCAAATGCCGAGAAGCGACGTTGCGCCCCAGACTATCCTCGAAGAAGTGGAAAAAGGCTACACGCTGAATAACAAAGTCCTGCGGCATGCGAAGGTCGTCGTCTCCACGGCTCCCAATAACGGCGCGGAAACGGCGGCGAGTACCCCTCCTGAACATCAACAGCAATCAACGGATCAATAGCGCACAGGTATGGCTAAACGCGATTACTACGAAGTGCTCGGCGTTCCGCGCTCCGCGGCTCCGGATGAAATAAAAAAAGCATACCGGCAGATGGCGATGAAGTTCCATCCCGACCGGAACCCGAACGACAAGCAAGCCGAAGAAAAATTCAAAGAAGCCGCCGAAGCGTACGATGTCCTGAGCGACGGAGACAAAAGGCGCCGATACGACCAGTTCGGCCACGACGGGATGCGCGGCGGTCCACAAGCGCGCGACTTCCACGACATCAACGATATTTTCACAACCTTCAACGACATCTTCGGCGGGAGTTTCGGCGGAAGCATTTTTGACGACGTCTTCAGCGGCACACGCGGGCGAAAGCGCGGCGGCTCGCAGGTCGGCACACCCGGCTCGGACTTGCGTGTGAAACTGCGTTTGACGCTTGAAGAAATAGCCGCGGGCGTCGAAAAGAAAATAAAAATACGCCGGCTCAAATTGTGCGATACATGCAGTGGCAGTGGT
>DATCJD010000117.1:0-10060 GCA_036507435.1 Bacteroidota bacterium | reverse complement strand
TATTTGGTCGAGGCGCAAACCTGTAGCCGTTTTGCCGCCGATCTCCAAAATCCTATCGCCGATTTGGATACCCTGCTTGGCGGCAGACAAGCCCTCCAGCAAACTGACCACGATAATCATTCCGTCTCGCACGCCAATCGTGATACCCACGCCGCCGTACTTGCCGGTGGTGACGAGGTCAATTTCATCGCTGTCCTTTTCACCGATGTAGACCGTGTACGGGTCGAGTGTTTTCAGCATCCCGTCGATACCGGCGCGCATGAATTCATCGGGGTCCACGTCGTCCACGTAGTTCGTGGCGACTTCTTTATAGACCTTGCCGAACAGGTCAATACCGCGGTAAATTTTCAGAAGTAACTCCGAGTCCGCGACGTTGTAAAAGCCCGCCGAGAAGACAGCAAAGCACGTGCAGGCGATAACGATTACTTGTAATGTTCGTCGTTGCATAACACCCCTCTCTGCTATACTATAATGATGGCTTTCGTTCGTTCAGTTTCGCGCTCACCGCATTCCAAATGACGCTCTTGATTTCTTCGATTGATTTCATACCGTCGATGCGTTTGAACCGTTCGTGTTCTGCAATGAGTGCGCGGTATCCTTGAAGCACGCGTTCGTAAAATGCATGCCCGCCGGATTCAATCCGGTCTTTGCCCTCTCCACGTTCTTCTATTCGTCTTTCAACTTCGTTGAGCGGGATATCGATGAAAAATGTCAGGTCCGGTTGTAACCCGCCGCTTGCCATCTGATTAATAGCCCGAAGAATATCGAGAGGCAAACCTCGCCCCCAGCCTTGGTACGCTGAGGAAGAGTCATAGAAACGGTCGGAGATAACCACCTTGCCAGAGGCAAGGGCCGGTTTCATTACATCCTCCACAAGCTGTGACCGGCTTGCCGAGTAGAGCAAGAATTCTGCGAACGCGGTCATTCCGGAAGATTTGGTATCCAGCAGAATCTCGCGGATTTTTTCGCCGATGGGTGTCCCGCCGGGTTCGCGCAACACAAGCACCCGATGCTGTTCCTGCTTCAGCCGTTCGGCAAGAAGTTTGATCTGCGTGGACTTCCCTGAAAAATCGAGGCCTTCAAACGTGATGAGCATACGCGTGGTTGATGTTCGGCAATCTGCACATTTCTCCAACATAAAGAAATAAGCAGAGTATTGCAACCGTTGCGGCTCTCGGAATTTTTCTGTATACTATCAACACACAACGTTGCCGGAAGGTTCTCGTTCTGACGGCACAATGCGTGCAACGCACGAATGCCCCCATCGAAAAAGAAACATAGCTCTTCCCGCCACGCTGTCACAACCATGTCTCCGAGCATTGCCGACCAAAAACGTACCGAGTCGCGCGAGGAAGACGCTCGTCTTATTAAAGATGCTCTGTCCGGACGCCAGCCGGCGTTCGAAAAACTCAAACGGAAGCACCACGACGCCGTCTATAATCTCATCTACCGAATGGTGCGGGAAAAGGACGAAGTTGAAGACCTCGTGCAGGAGGCGTTCATCAAAGCGTTCATGTCGCTTGCAAGCTACAATAATGAATACGCCTTTTCCACGTGGCTGTACAAAATTGCCACGAACAACTGCATAGACTATATCCGCCGGAAAAAACTCGCCACGTTTTCCATCAACAAACCGATAGAATCGGCGGACAGCGAGTTTACATTCGAGGTGCCGGATTCCAGTTACGAGCCTGACCGTGAGATGATCGAGGGGCAGAAGAAGAATCTGTTCGAAGAGGCGATTAACTCCCTGCCCCCAAAATACCGAAAAGTAATTATTTTACGCCACACCGAAGAAAAAGACTACCAGGAAATCGCCGAACTCTTAGACCTTCCGCTCGGCACGGTGAAAGCCCATATCTTCCGTGCGCGTGAAATGCTCTACAAATATCTCCGCAATAAGCTCCGAAATTACTAACGTATGCTGTAACTCTACCTCTTTATTTCCGTAAGATAATAAGGGAAACGCCCCGCGTTGGGGCGTCCCGAATGAGCATGAAACGCCCGATACTCTATATAACCCCTGCGGTACTGCTGGTGCTCGCGGCAACATCGGTTGCGCTCGCGGTTCTGGGACTTGAAATTACCCGCAAGGATATTGCGCGCACGACTGAAAAAGAAGTGCGGGCGGATATCGAGGCGGCGTTCGGCAGTATTGTCATCGCCAAGGGCGAGAGAGACAAAATCGTCTCGGCTGAGTTCCGACAGGAAAATGAGAGTCGAAGCCCCTACGTCGATTACCGGCTTCGCGGGAACCGCGGCGAATTGAAGATTGAAACAGACCACGAGGACTCCCGCTGGTGGGGCAGAAAAAAGGGTGAAAGGAAACGAGAGTGGATACTGAAATTTACCGATGCGGTTCCCATCGACCTTAATATCGAATTCGGCGCGGGTCAAGGCGAGATAGACTTGACGGGATTGCAGGTGCAGAAGCTCTCCGTCTCATCGGGCGCAAGCTCTGTCGAATTGACGTGCGACGAGCCGAACCGCATCGTCGCGGGGCATGTCGAAATCGAATCCGGCGTCAGCAAATTCGACGCGCGCAATCTTGCCAACTTGAATTTCGAGAAAATGAGCTTCAGCGGAGGCGTGGGAGCGTATAAATTGGACTTCGGCGGAAAACTACAACAAGATGCAAAAATAAAAGTAGAGGTTGGGTTGGGAGCGGTGACGATTTACATCCCCCGCGAAACTGCCGCCCGCGTGGAGTTTGAAGACCACTGGTTCGCTGAGTTCGACGTTGACGACGGCTTGAAGAAAGTGAAAAAAGGCGTGTACGAAACCGACAACTACCAGCGCGCAAAGGCGCGGCTGACCTTCGAACTCGAAGCCGGTCTCGGCAGTGTAAAGGTACGGCAACGATAATAAACTGAGTTGTAATGTTAGAAGTTAAACACAAACCCCCGGCACGTTGTCGGGGGTTTGTGTTTTTGGGGGAGATACTTATTTCAGCTAAGCGCAAGCAAACACGTTTGGTGTGCGGCTTTCAGCTCCGAACTTGAAACTCCAGACTCGGAACTGAACATCACCCCGTCCCGTAATGGAAGAATTGCCCCCACGAGCGCGGATGGTTCACGTCTTTGGTGCGGATCATATTGAGGAGAGCCTGCCGGTACGCGTCGCCTACGGCAAGCCCGTTGGAGAGGTGTGTGTAGAAATACTCGCTGAAAAATTTTCCCGCCTTGCGGTCCGCATACCAGCTGTTGAGGAAGACATCGGCTGTCCCGTTGATGCGCAGTAGCAATGCGTGCGCGGCGGAAAGCCCTTCCCCTTCGCCGAGCTGGTTGGAACAAAACACCACCGGGAACGCCTGAACCTCTGCCAGTTTCTCGAAGGGAATTTCGCGGGCGTCTCCTTGCGTCTCTCCGCCGGAGAGAATGAACATACCGAGCGGCTGAGTCGCCCGTATGTTTCCGTATTCTGTTGAGAGCTGAACAATATCGCCACGCGCCTCTGTCAGGTTCTTCCACGACGCTTCAAGCCCTATGAGAATCTTCGCGCTCTTGTAGAAGCTCCGCACGTCGCGCAGTTCATAATCAATAGACCAGTTCTTGCCCGTGGGATTCCCCAGTGCAATCACATCGCGCGTGCGCATAGATTGTGCGGTGCGGAACATCAGTGAAGACAAACTCGGCAGGTAATCAACCGTCGACATCTCGATCAAATACTGCACGCCGCCCTTTGAATCCTGCCGCTCGGTGGTGTGGAACGGGAAATTCTCGAACTCCCTGCCCGGCACAATCAATAAATTGCGTTCAAACAACCCCTCGGCGGGCCTCAGCATGAGGTCGTATAACTCGCTGGCAAGAATGCCGAATCTCGTCATAAACGGCACGCTGGCGGAGCCTGCCGCGCCCGCATAGACATTGGGATCGTTCAGTAATTGCATGTATTCACGGACTTTGCCCAACAGGGCGTCCCTGGTTATCAGGGAGGAACGGATCTCAACACGCGTCCTCGTCAGCGCGAGGATGTATAACTGCTCGTCCGTCGGCAGAAACCGAAGCACGACCGTGCCGCGCGGGATGAACTTCTGCAATTCAGAAAGGGAAACACTCCCGGCTCCCACGAGCGGCTCGTAATTCGGTTGTTGTTGGATAATGCGCTGTGCGGATTGCGCCGCCCCATCTTTCAGAAGCCCTATTTCCTCCTGTAACGACTCAACCCGTCCGCTGGAGCCTGTTTCTTGTCCGGAGGCTAACCCACGCGACCATTCGACTTCCAATAGCCTGATATCCCGCAACATCTGCCGCGTGTTCTGCATCTCCTGCTGTAGTTGCGGATGCCGTATCGCCACATCAATGTTAAACAGCCGTTCAAAAAAACGCTTGCCCGTACTGCGTTCGAGGATACGGAGGCTTCCCTCCGTATTTTTTTCTTTCAGGAGAATGTGCGCGAGCGCGCTGTACCACCTGTCCTTCTCTTCTTCAAGACCAAGCTCCGAGAGATAAGGCTGGTGAAATTCCTGGTGGAGGTATTCGCCCACGGTCGCTTCATTCAACGCTACAGCGGCGGCGTACGAATCGCGTGCGCGGAGCGTGTCCTGAAGTACGCCGTACCATTTTCCCATTTGCCCGCGCGCATACGCTTCGCCCGTGCGGTGGCCCCCGGAACGGAACGCGTCCGCCACCGTGCCGTACGATTGCACCAACGCTTCCACCCTTGCTTTGGTGAGAGAAGCCTGCATCAACTGCACGTCACAGCGAAGGGAAGCCAATCCGTTGTAGTGTTCCGCGATGTTATCCGCGCCGCTCTGCGCCACCGACGATGCTTGAGTGTAATATTCTTTCGCCTCCGCATAGCGGCCGTTGTAGTAGAGCGTGTTGCCGATGTAAAAGAGGATTAAGCTCTCGAGACTCCGGGCGAGTTTTCTGGACCGCAAGAGATTGGCCGCTTGGCGTAATTGCTCCAGCGCGTCGTTCAGCCTACCGAGCGCATTCGAGGAAAGTCCGGCGCGCGTTCTCAACGTCGCTTCCAACACCGGGTCGCTCGACCCCGCCGCTGTAAACGCCTGCGTGAATGAATTCAACGCCTCCTCGTGCCGCCCTTGGAGCGCGTAGATTTCTCCCACCCCGGCTAACGCTTTCGCTTTTGCTATCTGGTTTTCTTCGGTGTTGTAGTACCCGTAGGCTTTTTCATAAAGCGACAATGAGCGCGCCCACTCTCCCGACTGTTTGTGCGCCGTTGCGATACGCATTTCTACTTCCGCGGAGGCTTTGCGGTCGGCAAATGCCGAGTAATACGAGAGCGCCCCCTCATATTGTTCAAAGGCTTTCGCATATTCGCCCCTCTCAAGGAAGACGTCGCCGAGAAGGATTTTCAACTGGGCTTCGGCACGAAAATCATTCGCGCGGCGCCCGTGCTGAATAGCGGATTGGAGCTGGTCCACGGCGGCGCGATATTCTCCCTGCATGTGTTTTATTTGACCGATATATCCGCCCACGCGCGCGGCTTGGCTTCCGTCGTCCAGTTGCTCATACTTGCCGAGCGCTTGTACAAGCTGAGCCTCGGCGTCGCGGTACGATTGCGCGTTGAACTGTTCCACGCCGCGCTCGAACAATTCGGCAGGATTCGTCTCCGCGTCCGTGCGGATATCACACGCTAACGCAATGAATAAAAATGGGAGAGTAATAAGGAAGGTTCTAGGCATTGGAAAATAATATCGCCCCAGTGGGGCTCTTATTATTGATGATATGTACTAACTATTACATGTACGTCCCTACGGGACTCCAACTTTATTCGGGAGACTTTTGAAAAATCCTAAATAATTTGGTAGCCGCAGGTCCCAAAGGGATTCCCTCGGAACTTTGCGTTTTTTGCATCCCGCCGCATTTAGGCGGGATAGCCCGCGAATGTATTCGAAAAACGCAACCTAAAGGTTGCGGCTACCAGTACATAAATAATTTTTCAGAAGTCCCTACGAACAAATTTATAATATCATGTCGCTCCAGCGGAGCGAATTATTTGTAGGCATGTTACATTTACCGTTATAGCCCCGTAGGGGCGGAACGTATAGACTTACTGCGCCTTTATTCAAAAAAAATCCCGCCCCACAAATTCAGTGAGACGGGATAATATAAGAAAGACCCGTTCGGTGTGCAAATACAATTAGCGTAGAGTGATGCCGATGCCTGCGGTAATCACCGGCGTTTCGGCAAAGCTATAGTCTGCGTGGACGTTGATGACCGCTAACACCAAGCGCAATCCGGCATGGAAGCGGGAAGTATTCTTGCTCTCCACTTCGAATTTATCTACCAGGATCGTCCGCGTTTCCGAACCCTCCTGGAACGTCGCCGTGTAGGGCCCAATTTCGAATTTCGCCGTTTCAAGCTGGAAGCCGCCGTAGAGTGTCATGATGAGCGCTTTTGTGCTCACCTCAACGCCGTACGCCGTCGCGCTCGCGGAAATCAGATTCTTATCTTGTGAATCCTTCAAGTTGAATTCCTGTGTCATAAAGTGTGCGGCAATGTCGATCGGCAACGGAATCGGGATATACTGGTCGATGTCGTGCCGGACGCCGAAGCCGAGGAAATTCACCTTGCCGATGTCGGCGTCCTCGCCGCTAATAGTCGTCGTCGGAATAAATCTGCCGATAACCTCTATGCCGAACGGCAATCCTATCGACGCTTGCGGGACAATCAGAGGGGAAGCCGGTCCGATCAACGGAAACTCCGGCGCAAACCCGCCGGGAAGCCGTGCGATTTCCTGCTCACCGACAGAGGATGACGGTTTCGTTTTAAGCACTGTTTCGTCCTTCGAGCCAACGACAGTCGAGGAGCGGGTAAACTTGTCGTAATCCGTTCCTGCAAACAAGGTATAGGTAGGCCCAAGAGGTGTAACGTTAAACGTAAGTTCATCAGGCATCTCAAACAGATAAAATTTATCGTCGTCGGTTAACTTCGCCGCCGTCACTTTGAGTTGAAGGTCGAACCCAAGAACGTCGTGCAAATCTGCTGTATGATAGAATCCTGAATTCAACCCTGCGCCCCAACCCTGAACGATGGGCTTCACATAGTTCAACGCATTTTTCCCAGCTAATTTTCTCAATTGTTCGGCAAGGTCTTGTGCGTTTCCCGCCTGCGTTCCGGCTATCACCAAACAACACATTATCACTGTGCTACGAAAATATTTCATAGAATTCCTCCATAAATATATACAAGATAAAGCTGTATGTGTCCAATTGCAAGAGATGTTCCGGCGAAGAGCGGGATGACAACAAGAACGCCGGAAATACTCAGCGCGACTGCTTGACCACCGGCACAACATCATGCGCCGCATCGGAAACGACACCCTGCACGCCGATGCTCATGATTTTTTGCACGTCCTGTACGGAATTAAGCGTATAGACGTACATCGGAATCCCGTGCTCGTGCGCATCGCGGATAATCGCCCGCGTGAGGTCCATCTTCGCGCAGACAAACACCGATGCGTTCGCCCGGCGCAACAGCTTCGACGGCAGTCTGCCGAAGTCGCGGTAGATCCTGTAGATAACCGCCGTTACGGCGTTCGGTTCGATACGCTTTAGATTCGCGATCAAATGATGGTCGAACGACGAATACATAACGCGCTCCGAGCACCCCGCCTGCTTCACCGTTTCCAACACACGCCGCTCCAATAATCCTTCCGGCTCGCTGTGAAACACATCGGATTTAATTTCTATGTCCAGCCAACAGCGCGAGCCTACAGCGTCCAACACTTCCCGCAGAGTCGGGATACGCTCAGAAGCAAACCGCGGATGAAACCACGAACCTGCGTCGAAGTGCTTCAGCTCGGCGAGCGTATAGCCGCGCGCGGGACCGTTGCCGGTGGTCGTGCGCTGGAGCGTCCGGTCGTGCAGGACGATGACTTCTTCGTCGCGCGAAAGCCGAACATCCAGTTCGATCATATCGACACCGGACGTACCGGCGGCTAACGCAAATGCCGCCATCGTGTTTTCGGGAGCTTGCGTGGAGATGCCGCGGTGCGCAATAACGTAGGGAGGCGACCCCGGTTCTGACGGGGCGGGTGTAAACGGCTTCATCATAGAGCTAACTTCAGGCACAGATGCTTGCCGGTTAATCCTTGTTCCTGCTTTTATACACGATATCGAGTATCATTCTATGCACGAACGGGACTTCCTGCATGCCGTCAATCTGTATAAAACGCCCGGTATCCCGGTAATAGTCTTTCAGCGGCTTTGTTTCTTTCACATACACTTTAAGACGATGGCGGACAGTCTCCGCTCTGTCGTCCTCGCGATAGAAAAGTTCACCGCCGCAATCCTGGCAGACCGTGGGCTTGTCGACAATCTCCAACTGCTGGGTGCTATAAATACGGCCGCACGTGCGGCACATTTTTCTCTCGCTCAAACGCCGAATCACTTCCTCGTGCTCCACGCGCAGGCTGATCACGCCGTCTAATTTCAATCCCAACTCATCGAGCATCATGTCGAGCGCTTTGGCTTGCGGAACGGTGCGCGGGAACCCGTCGAGGATAAACCCGCGTTTCGCCCTCGGCGAGCTGAGAATTTCACGGATCATCCCGATCATGATATCGTCGGGGACGAGGTTGCCCGCATCCATGTATTCCTGCGCTTTTTTGCCGAGCGGCGTTTGCTGTTTGACCCCGGCGCGCAACAAGTCGCCGGTCGAAACATGCGGGACGCTGAATTCTTCCGAAAGGAGTTTCGCTTGAGTGCCTTTGCCGACACCCGGAGGCCCGAACAAGATTATGCGCATGCGCTGATGACTCTTCGTTTGTTAACTGATGACGTGGTGAACTGTATGCAGGCTTTTCGTCGGTCCGTGCGGTGTGCGGAGCCGGGTACTGCGTTCTTTCTCTACAGCAAGCTGTCCGCACGCGGCGTTGATATCCTCGCCTGAGCTACTGCGCACCATCACGGTAATATCGGAGCGGCGCAGTCTTTCGACAAACTCCTCAACCCGTTTGGCGGGCGTGGGGCGCAGGGTCGTCGCAAAGCCGGACGGGTGCGTGAACTCAATCGAGTGGAACGGGATGATATTCACTTTGCACGGAAAACGCTTTGAAATTTTAATAAACTTTTGAGCGTCTGCATCGGTGTCATTTAAGCCATCGAACAGGATGTATTCGAACGTCGGGCGACTGCGTGTTTTCTTATAGTAATAATCGAGCGCATCCATTAACTCATCCACACTGTATTTTTTCGTAATCGGCATCAGCTGGGTGCGCTTGTCGTTATCGAGCGAATGGAGCGAGAGCGCGAGCTTCACAGTGCGCCCCTCGTCCGCCATCTGCCGGATCTTATCCGCGTATCCGGCCGTAGAAATCGTGATATGCCGCGCGCCGATATGGAATGAATCTTCTGAGCGAAGTATCTCCACCGACTTCATCACAGTATCATAATTAAGCATCGGCTCGCCCATGCCCATGAAGACGAGATTCGTAATGCGCCGCGGGCTGTTGCGCTGAGCCTGAATCACCTGGTCGACAATCTCGCCTGCGGTGAGATTGCGCAGGAAGCCCATCGTTCCGGTCGCGCAGAATTTGCAGTCGAGCGGACAGCCGACCTGCGTTGACACGCAGAGCGTTAAGCGTTTTTCGGCGGCTGGAGATTTCTTGTCGGGCGGGATAAGCACGCTTTCGATCTTTAACCCGTCCGTAAGTTGAAATAAAAACTTCACCGTGCCGTCCCGCTTGGAAACGTCCTTTGCCGCTATCTGCAGGTTCTCAATTGTTGCCGTATTGTGGAGAAGCGTACGGAATTCCTTCGAGAGATCCGTCATCTCGTCGAATGTTTGCGCTCGTTTGCCGTAGAGCCAGGTGAACACCTGCCGCGCGCGGTATTTTTTCTCGCCGAGGGACTCGACAAATTCCTGTAATTCCGCTACATTGAGTCCTTTGAGATTGATCTTGTCTTTAGGCATGACGGGATTGTTACATTACGGAAATATCGCCGAGATTACAAGGGAGAAAATACAACAGAACCACACTTCAAGTCAGGCTGAGCGGAGTCTCCCGAAGGGATGCCTTCGGCAGAAGCCTGATAGTCACCCTTCGACTCCGCTCAGGGTGACACGTACTTCATGATGTTTGGAATAAC
>DATCJD010000116.1:0-10227 GCA_036507435.1 Bacteroidota bacterium | reverse complement strand
AACACGCAATTTGTACCGCCGATGAGCGAAATCTATCACTTTCCTTTTCTCTGCGTGGGGTGGTTTGGTTTGTTTGTGACTGCAATGAATCTTATTCCCATCGGCCAGTTTGACGGAGGTCATCTTGTCTATACCATGTTCGGCGATAAGCATCGTGTATTAGCCCGTTGGTCTTTTCGCATACTGTTATTGTTGGGTCTGCCCTCCGTGCTTGATTCCGTCATCCGCCTTATTGGCTCGTACATCAGCCAGGAAGCGATGGAAAGCGTTGTCCCGTTTGCCGAATATAGCTGGGGCGGCTGGTTCCTCTGGGCGATTATTTCGTATTACATGGTGAAACTTTACCACCCGCCGGTGCCGGACGAAACCCCGCTAGACGAAAAGCGGATGCTCGTCGGCTGGTTCAGCTTGCTTATTTTTGTTTTGTGCTTCTCCTTTGCTCCGTTTACGATTCCACTGTAACAGAAAACCGAGAAGTAGAAAGCCGCCGAGTCCGGGAAGCAGGTACCGTGCCATTCTGAGCCTCATGTTTGTTGACTTTTTCCGTTTTGTTTCGTATCATTCTTACAGCATTTCCAACCGATTTCTTACTCTTCGAAAGGCTGACAGCTTAAGGATTGCTACGATAAAGCTCTTGTGAAAGAACTACAGAGGAAGCAATCATTGCGTCAGCATCTTGTTGTATCCCATTCTTTTTTGAACTTCTGCAACGGCATCATTGTTAGCTTAAGGATGAAGGCCTCCTTACTGATGCTATGTTGCGCGTGTGTGTTGCTCATATCTTGTGAAAAGCAAGACAGCACGCTCATTGACTCCGTCGGTTCCAGTCCGTTTATTCTCTCTGCTTCGATTACCCCCGCCATAATCGATACCGATACTATCAATGTTGGGACAGAACGAAAACCGGAAGACGTTCTACTGCTTAGCATCAAGACTCATGCCACCATTACTCATCCGAACGACTTAGAGGACATTACTGCAACCGCAAGAATTTTTGGAGAAAGCGGCGGATCTTCTCTTTCATCGTCCATTCTTCTCGATGATGGGAATAATGCAGATTCTACAAAAGGAGACGGTGTTTTCTCAGGTTGGAACACTTTTGAAATTAAACGGTCAGATATCGGATTTTTTAGAGTAGAGATTGTCTCTGAGGACGCTCGAGGCTTTAAAAGCAGTACACATATTCTGCCGCTACAAATAGTTCGAAACAACCAGCCGCCCGTTATTTCAAATTTACAGGCGCCTGATACGATAAGATTGAATTCTCCGGGAACATCATTTTTAATTAGTGTTCAAGCAAGCGACCCTGACGGCATAGCAGACATTCGACAAGTAATTTTCAATTCCTTCCTGCCGTCTGGTCAACCCTCTACAAACAACCCTTTCCGGCTTTATGACGATGGAACGAATGGAGACCAGTTAGCAGGCAACGGAACTTATAGTTTGCAAATCGGTCGCCCCACGAACACAGGCCCATACCGATTTGAGTTTCAGGCTTTTGATAGGTCGAACGAAGTAAGCAATATCATCATACACACAATCACAGTGATACCTTGAGACCGGCCAACGTTTTTCTACTCTCTATTATATTAGCTCTTGCTGTGAAAGCTCAACAGCCGCTCTCGTTTCGGTTGAATGAGTTTAGTATTGAATCCGCAAGTCCATACAGTAATGTTATCAATGACCTTGTCGTAAGCGGGGATACGATGTGGGTTGGAACTCACAAAGGTCTAGATATGACGACCGGGACCGGAAACAACTGGCGGCACTTTACCGAGAGCGATGGTATAAAGGAAAACGGCGTAACGGCTATTGCAGTTCGTAATGGAGTTGTTTGGGTGGCACAATCAGCCTCTCAGCAAGTTATCGGAGAATCATTGCCAGCAGGCGCAGGACTTCACTTTAGTACAGATGGCGGACAGTCTTGGACCTTCATTTCTCAGTCGCGCGAACCCTCAGGGGCAACTGTTGATACTCTATTATATGGTGAGAATAAAATCCCTGCGTTGGCAATTACCACAGAAATCAGTAATCTCACGTACGACCTCGCGCTCACAAGTGGAACCGTATGGACGGCAAATTTTGCAGGCATGTTGCGCAAGTCAACGGATAATGGCGCAACGTGGTCGCGCGTCATTCTTCCGCCGGATGATTTGAACAGCATCTCGCCGACGGATACGCTCAGTTTCGACCTCTCCCCTACAAGCGGCAATTTAGGGCTTACCGAAAGTTTCAACCACCGAGTATTTTCAGTATTTGCAAGTAATGACTCAGTTATTTGGGTCGGGACATCGGGAGGGATCAATAAATCAACCGACGGCGGCGTCAGCTGGAGAAAATTTTCACACCAAAATCAGTCTCAGCCAATATCCGGTAATTTTGTCGTTGCAATCAACGAGCAACAATGGAACAATACTCAAATTCTCTGGGCGGCGACGGTGAATGCCCTCGACCAAGACGAACAGCGCGGCGTCAGCTTTTCGGAAGACGGCGGAGAAACCTGGAAAACGGCACTCTTAGGAGAATTCGCACATAACATCGCGTTTAAGGATTCCATCGTGTATATCGCTACGGATAACGGTTTGTTTCGTTCGTCGGATACCGGAGCTTCATGGATACGTTCCGGCACCATGTATGACCCGATGAATTTACAACGTATCACATCTCTTATCGTGTATACGCTCGCCGTGCTCGGTGATGCAGTGTGGATGGGCGGAGTGGATGGCATCGCCTACACTTTGGATACTCCTGCTCAGCCGTTTGGTTCGTTATGGAAAGTATTTCGTACAGCGCAACCGGGCGGGAATACATCTACCACGTACTCGTACCCCTCCCCTTTTTCTCCTGATGATGAAGCGGTGCGCATCCACTACAGCACGCAGGGCAAGAATGCCCCGGTCACAATCCGTATTTTCAACTATTCGATGCAACCAGTCAAAACCCTCATCCAGCAAGCCCAGCGGTCGGGAGCTCAGGAACATGATGAAATTTGGAACGGCAGAGACGATGACAACACGAGAATTTCCAACGGCGTGTATTTTTATACAGTTGAAGTCGAGGGGCTGGAACCCGTCTGGGGGAAAATTTACGTTGTGGAATAACCGATGAAAACGATTCTTCTAATAGCGTGTTTCCTCTTATTCAGTTCTCACGCACGCGCACAGCCCAATATTTCTTCTGAACTTGGCAGAGAACCGGGTGCCGCGTTACGCATGGGTTACGGCGCGCGCGGACTGGGAATGGGCAACGCGCTCGGCGCTCTGCGTTCGGGCGAGTTGAGCGCATACTATAATCCAGCTCTTGTACCCTTCCAATCGTTTCGCTCGGCTACTGCATCCTTTGGTATACTTTCACTCGACCGGAGGATGAATTTTCTCAGTTATGGGCAAGCTCTCAAGCCGACCGGCGGGATTTTTTTCGGCATCATCAATGCCGGCGTTTCTGAAATAGACGGCAGAGATGTGAACGGCAGGCACACCGAGATGTATTCGACTTCTGAAAACGCATTTATGCTTTCGTTTGGCACGCAGGTGAGTCCGAGCGTGAGCATTGGCTTGACAAGTAAAATTCTCTACTATAGCCTTTATAAAGACCTGAGTTCAACAACGGTTGCCTTCGACCTCGGGTTAGTGTATTCCGTCTCCGACCAATTGGCGTTGAGCGGTATTGTACAAGACTTAAATGCGAAATATACTTGGGATACTTCGACGCTGTTCGGCAGAAACGGCAACACTACGACGGAACGATTTCCCCTCCGTCGGCGCATAGGCGTCAGTTTTCAACCGGAGTATTACGGAAGCACCATCTCGGCTGAATACGAATTTATCGGTTCTACTTCTTTTGCGCGTGTGGGCGTAGAAATCTACCCGATTCCGCAGTTGGCTCTACGCGCCGGCGTGGATCAAATAGACTTCCAGGGTACTCTAGCGACAAGGCCCTCTTTTGGATTCATGCTTGAACCCGAATTTGGTTTTCTTTCTTCGTATATTCATTATGCGTATGTTGTGGAACCGTATTCTCCGCATAATATCCATATCATCTCTCTCACAGTAGGTTTCAAGTAACAATGAAGCGAAGCCTCGTGATACTCCTGTTCCCCTGTATCGTCTTTGCTCAGGGAACTTCAACCGGCGTTTCATATCTGAAACTGCCGTTCACTGCGCGCAGCGCCTCTATGGGAGAAGCGTTCGTAGCGGAGCCATCGCGTTTGAACTCGCTTACACTTAACCCGTCCAACATTATACACACAACACAGCTTGAGCTTCTTGTGTCGCACACGGAATGGATTCAAGATATCCAATCCGAATACTTCGCCGTCGCGTA
The DNA here is from genome assembly GCA_036507435.1 of Bacteroidota bacterium. Lineage (GTDB taxonomy): Bacteria > Bacteroidota > Ignavibacteria > UBA10030 > UBA10030 > JAKEEG01. Next base: position 5,904 of record DATCJD010000116.1, on the reverse strand, counting down.
TCCAGTCGATTTCGGCACGCTTGCGTTTGCGGTCTCAAGCTCAAGCACCGGAGAAATAGAGATACGGGAGACACCCGGACCGCCGCTTGCAACATTTACGGCGCGGTCTGCTTCCTTGCAGGCAACGTACGCGACTGCTGTTACTCCTTCAATCGGGGTCGGCATCTCTGCAAAATTTCTTTACGAGAAGCTCTATATTGAAGAAGCGACAGGCTTCGCGCTGGACGCCGGACTTCTTTATTACCTGCCGGTCGAAGGCTTGATACTCGGGGCCTCAGTTGCCAATGTCGGCGAGATGGGTGCTTTTGTGCAACAGGAAACCGAGCTTCCGCTTACTGCCCGGCTTGGCGCTACATATACAACGAACGTAGATGATTTTGTGCTAACCTTCGGCTCGCACTATGTCACCGAGAAGCGAAACTTGACGAACAAGCTCCATCTCGGAGCTGAAGCAAACTACCAGCATACGTTTGCCTTTCGGCTCGGGTATCAATCCGGATATGACGTACGCTCAATCTCCGGCGGCATTGGAGTCAATTACGAGTGGTTGAGTTTTGATTACGGGTACGTACCCTTTTCGCATGGATTAGGAACAGCTCATCTGTTTACGCTCGGATTTCGTTTTTAACGATTATGTCCCTTCGTGTCATCCCCTATACGGAAGACTGGAAATCCCGCTGGGATACTTTCGTCCTCCAGTCCAACAATGGAACGATGTTCCATCTGCAGAGATTTTTTGATTACCACGATAAGGGAAAATTTCGCTGGCATCATCTGTTGTTCCTGGAAAAGGATAAGCTCGTGGCTGTGCTCCCCGCAAGCATGATGGGAAGCACCATCGAGTCCCCAATCGGCTCCTCGTATGGCTCGTTTGTCACCGGCGATATCGGTTTCACGACGGCGCTGGAGATTGTCGACGCGTTCTCAGACTATTGCCGTGAACAGCATGTCGAACGTACCTTGCTCACTCCCGCTCCATTTATCTATCAGCAGTCCGTTTCGCAAAACATCGACTACGCTCTCGCGTATCGTGATTTTACGTTTGATAAACATTACATCTCGCACGCCATCCCGTTGACCAACCCTGATTTTGTCTCTTCTTTTCAATCAACGGCGCGGCGTTATATTCATAAGTATCTCCGCGAGAAGCCGCTGAACATCGAGATGAGCGACGACCTCGAAGCATTCTATCCTATTCTCCTCAATAATAAAGAACGTCATGGCGTCAAACCGACGCATACGCTTGCTGAACTGGAGAAACTCCGTAAACTGTTCCCTGACCGTATCGTGCTGTTTCTCGTAAAGAAAGGCTCCAAGCCTATTGCCGGTTCGCTCGTTTTCGTATGCAACACTCAAGTTGTTTTATGCTTCTACAATATGCTTTTGTACAAGTACGAGCAGTATAACCCGATTCACGCCGTGATGTACGAAGTAGTAAAGTGGGCAACCGAACAAGGTCACCGGTGGGTTGATATTGGAGTCTCACAGGATACGAAAGCTGAGAACCCCATGACGCCATCACTGAATCTGATTCGGTTCAAAGAAAAGTTTAATGCCCGCGGTATTCTCCGCAGTACGTTTTATAAGCGCTTCCTTTAGTCGATGAACATCCTCCACGTCGCCCCCATAAATGTCGCCGGCGTACCGCTCAGTATGGTGGAGATGCATCGCCGCTTTGGACACACATCGCGGCTTGTCACTCTGCACCGTAACGCCCTTACCTTTCCGGAAGATATTTGTCTCAACATCCCCCTGCCTCGCAGTTTTCTTTCTCAGCTTTGGCGGGAGTACAAACGAACGAGTTCACCACAATCAGTCTCCAACAATCAAAGCATAATCAACAATCGTTTACTCGTTCATGGTCCTAAGAATCTGTTCGAACAGATGTATTTTACCTATGACGACTGGCGACGAGAGGACACTGTACTTACCACAATCGAGAAATATGGGTTGGAACAATTTGACGTTATCCACTATGATGGCGGGTTGGATTTTTTTCGAGATGCAAGAATCGCACAACGCTGGAAACAAGCCGGAAAGAAAATCGTGTGCCACTATATGGGGAGCGATTTGAGGGCACGCGGCATCGACACCCGCATGGATGAATTGAGCGACCTCAATCTCACAAACGAAAGCGATCATCTTCTCTTGCACCCGAATATTCACTATATCTATATTCCGTTCGATGCATCACTCTATAGCGTACATTCAACAGAACATAAGCGACTGCGCATCGTTCACTCCCCTTCGAACCGGTCTGCCAAAGGGACGGAGCTTATCCTTCCCGTCATCGAACGTGTGCGTAAAGTGAGGGATGTAGAATTTGTGCTTATTGAAGGAAAACCGCACGATGAAGTCGTTCGGATCAAGCAGGAGTGCGACATAGCCATCGAACAGGTGGGAAATTACGGCGGAACCGGTTACGGGCGGAATTCGCTCGAAACTCTCGCTATGGGAATACCCACCATTACAGAGATGACACCGGATTATGTTGCGTGGCTCCCGGAAAATCCTTTTATTCTTGCTACTCAGGAAACATTATTCGAACGTTTGATTGAGCTTATCGATACACCCGACCTCCGAAAACAAAAAGCGTTGCACGGGAGAATCTGGGTTGAAAAATATCATTCGTTTGAAGCAGTCAACTCTCGTTTGACTCAATTGTACCGCGAATATGGCATTGCCAGTTAACCTACGATTGTTTTCTCGCCAAGTTATTCTCTTGCTCGTAGTTGGTTTAACGTTACGAATTGTTTTTATTGCCCTCCATCAACATCCGCTCATTTCTGACGAGCGAGACTACCATAAACTCGCAGTGTCATTAGCCACAACCGGGTCGTACGAATACGACGGAGTGTCAACTGCTTACCGTCCCTTCGCCTATCCTGCCCTCATGAGCCTTGTTTACCTTCTTGCTGGTGAGCAACCCATTGTCGTTAAGATACTGCAAGCATTGTTTGACCTCATGTCAGCCATCTTGTTGTATCTGATCCTGGAAAAAGAGAACGAGCGGGCACGCACGATTGCTCTTGGACTTTGGTGTTTTTATCTTCCTGCGGTGTTGTATACAAATCTTTTGTTTACCGAGACAATCTTCACCTTCCTACTCGTTGCATGTTGTTATGCTGTCATACACTACAAAATCGGAACAACGAAAGATGCACTTCTAACCGGAGGCTTCTTGGGTATTCTCACCCTTATGAAACCCGGGATGCTGTTATTGATTATTCTCCTTCCCGCCGCACTACTGTTTGCGCGAATTTCACTCAGGAAATACTCGTTTGTCCTCATCGGAGCGGCACTTGTCCTTGCACCATGGGTAATTCGCAATTATGTTGTGCTTGGAAAACCGACGATAATTACAAACGGCGGTATCAATTTACTGATTGGAAATAATCCAAATGCAACAGGCGGGTATACGGTCAAATTCCCAGAGAACATTTTTACGGAGGTAGAGACTGAAATTCAAGCCGACGAGTCCGCGTTTCGCTACGCAACAGAATACATTCTTAACAACCCCACGACATTTGTTGTGAACGGAGTAAAAAAAATCGCTCATCTGTTCTCAAGTGAAAACGGACTTTTGGTATTAAATTTTCACGAAAATCCTGAGGAACCCTCGGAGCGATTTTCTGTAAAATATGCGTCCATCCCGCTTGCAATAGTCATATTGGTCAATCTTGCTTATATGTCTATCCTTTTACTTGGCATACTTGGATTATTCAATAGTCAGAGAGACATGCTGTGGTGGTTTGTTGTGGTATTAATTGCATATTGGTTGGTTACACACGTTGTTGTGTTTGGCGGTAGTCGCTTTCATTTTCCGCTTATGCCGTTTTTTGCACTGTTCGCATCGTTAGTTATTCCCAACATTCGACAAGCTTTTCAAAAATTGACGACAATCCAAAAATCCGCGTTCGGCATTCTGGTAGTGTCCCTGTGTTCAATTTGGGTAGCTGAAATATACACGGTCATCAATGCTCTCTAATCTGCCCGAACATATACGAGACCGGGTGTACTTGTCGCTCGTGCTTGTAGCGGGGATTCTCCGGTTTATTAACCTTGATTTTTTAGACTTACAGGCATGGGATGAATCCTTGTATGCGGTACGTGCCATCGGTATTCTCAAGTTCGGGGGCTGGCTCGACCAATCATCGTTTGCCGTAGATGGTCTCTACTCTTCACTCCATCCACCTTTGCACGTATGGACCACTGCGGTTGCCTTCAAACTGGTAGGGATATCTGAATTCTCCGCTCGATGTGTTTCCGCCGTAGCAGGGATATTGACACTTGTGCTGGTTTACCGCATTGGGAAAAAACTGGCTGCTTCCGAGGTTGGCTTACTCGCGGCTTTATTGGTAGGGTTGAACCCGTTCGTCAGTTTTTTCGCGCGGCAAGGACAATTCGATGCTACACTGGTATTCTTCCTTACTGCCGCAGTCTATGTTCTCATCGAAAAAAATAACCAACACTCTCTGAGCAACGCCATGTTGGCCGGATTGGCTGTTGGCGCGGCGTTAATGACCAAGCTGTACGTGGGATTCGGAATTCCGCTTGCTTACGCACTCAGCATCTTCTTTATTCCGAAAGACAATCGCTCGCAAGAATGGAAACATCTCGGCAGACTTACACTTGTTGCAATTCTTATTGCCGCTCCCTGGCACATGTATATGACTGTTATGCACGGCAACGGCGATCTTTTTTTTATTTTCAAGGCTTCCGCCCTGTGGGAACGTTCGTTTTCCGGCATAGAAGGAAATATCAAGCCGCTCGAAGTCTTCTATTTTATTAACCAGTTGTTCGTGTTGTTTCCAGCCGGGGTGTTATGGTTTGCGTACGGGTTTTGGAATCTCATACGTGAAAAAAATCGTGAGTGGATGATACTCGTATGCTGGTTTGCTGTGTTCTTCGTCATTTTTTCTCTCGTTCGAACAAAGCTTGCCGTATATATACTGCCTATGCTCGTTCCGTGCGCCTTTATTGCCGCACGCGAAATGTGGAAGGCTGTTAGCGGCGAGATGCCGCGCAAGATTCTGACGGTATTGACCGGCGGAACACTCTTTTCAGTGTTATGGTCTTCAAATCAGTCATGGCGTAACGGAATTAAAGAGTTAATTCTTATGCGTGTTGATGCTAGTCTTATTTTCTCCCTCTTGCCGTTTTTTGGTCTCGCTTTACTCGTTTTCGGTGTTACATATTATTGTACCGAGCCAAGCAGGATAAGTTGGCTCAGGAAGAGTCTTTTCTCTATCGTTGTTGTGCCTTCTTTTCTCTTGTCGTTGTATTATTTCGCGATTGTGGATACAACCCAGTATAAGGATGGTGGAAAGGAATTAGCAGACTTCATCAATGAAAATGGAATTGAGCAAATTCTCGTTGCCGGGTACGAACGCAATCCGCAACTATCTTATTATCTAGATGGAGCCGATATAGGTTGGCGAGAAGATGTACGATTCCGCCGAATCATTCCGCCGAAAGACAGTTCACAGTTTCGCATCTGGTTGATCAACGAAACTACCTTTGAGCCGGCGACAGCGTTACTAGTTATCGAGAAAGATAAGTTTATTCGCTATAACATTATTGACCCAATACAAGTTGTTCCATCTGATTACGGACTTGTGCTTGAAACGAGGCGTTATGCATGTTTCCAAAAAATGGAGCTCGTCCGCTTTGCTCAAGTAGAGCAAGATGTTTTCCTACAGCAATCAAGACGATGAACTTATGAAAGTGAGCGGATTTTCTTTTGTTCGTAATGCCGTGAAGTACGACTATCCGTTTGAGGAATCTATCAGGTCGATTCTACCTCTCTGTGATGAATTTGTTATCGCAGTCGGAGCATCGGAAGACGACACGCTGGAACGAGTGCGGGCGATTGATCCTACCAAAATAAAAATTATTGAGACG
>DATCJD010000115.1:0-2660 GCA_036507435.1 Bacteroidota bacterium | reverse complement strand
GACGATTCGAAAATTTTTTTCGTCGGTAACATCATGATTGACTCGCTCGTCAGCCACCGCGAACAAGCGCAACGGTCGACCATTCTGCGCGACCTTGGGCTTTCGCCGCGCGCGTTCACGCTCGTGACGCTCCACAGACCGAGCAATGTTGATACGAAAGAGGGCTTGGAGAGTATCCTCAACATTTTTGAAAAACTTTCCACGCGGACGACCATTGTCTTCCCGTTGCATCCGCGGACGAAAAAAATGCTCAGCCGGTATCATTTGGAACAGCGTATTCAATTGGTGAAGAATTTGAAATTGCTGGAGCCGCTCGGCTATCTGGATTTTTTGCATCTCATGGAGCGCGCGCAGTTGGTGCTGACAGATTCAGGCGGTATTCAGGAGGAGACGACGTATTTCGGCATTCCTTGCTTGACGATGCGCGAGAATACCGAGCGCCCGGTAACGGTTGACGCTGGAACGAACGTCCTTTGCGGGGTAGACCCGGAACTGATCGTTCAAAAAAGTTTTAGTGTCTTTAACGGAGCGGCAAAGAAGGGCAATGTCCCGGAGTTGTGGGATGGACATACGGCAGAACGCATCGCAAGTATTCTTTCACAAAAATTATCGGACGAGTAACGATGAAATACACGAGAAACATAACGTGTGCACTGCTTGGTGTATGCCTTGTAGTCACAACTGTTGCGGTGCATGCGCAAATTGGTGCCCAGCGCGAAACGGATCGAACCCGTACGACGCCGGGGTCGACGCTGGATAAACTGCTTAACCCGCAAGCGCAATCAGACACACGGTTGCCGGTCATTCCGCTTGAAGAGCGTATTGACCCAGCAGAGTATATTGTCGGTCCCAACGATATGATCAACGTCGGTATTTGGGGTGGAACTGGGCTTTCCTGGCCTTTGATGGTTTCACCCGAAGGTACGCTTTTGGTACCGGAGGTAGGGGAGTTCTTCGTGAGCGGTAAAACCCTTGAGTCGGTGAAACGGGAAGTCTCTGCCGCTGTCAAGAGACAATATACTATTTCCGAACCGACCGTAACGCTTGTTTCCGCCCGTCAGTTTGTCGTGACGGTCCTGGGGAATGTCCGTCACCCGGGTCCTTACATTATCTCATCGGCATATCGCGTCGATAAAGTGATTGCGCTCGCCAACCTCATAATGCCGTCGGATGGTGGAGTGTCGAACACTCCGTTGGATTTTTCGCGCCGCCGGATTATTCTTCGTCGTCAAGGGCAAACGCAGGACATGCTTGTGGACTTCGAAAGATTTTTTGCAACTCGGGAAGACTGGACAAATCCGTTTTTACGGGAGGGCGACATCATTATCATTCCCCCGCTGAATATTGACCAGAAATCGGTCAGTGTCTACGGCGCCGTGAATAGCCAGAATCAATATGAATACCGCGAGTATGACAGCCTGTGGGCTATTATCCGCATTGCCCAGGGATTGTCAGCAAATGCCGACCCGACCAATGTCGAATTGACCCGGCTTTCACTCGACGGCGCTTCATCTGTTTCCCAGACAATAAACCTACAAGAAATCATAGACGGCACGAAGCCCGATATTCCGTTACAGCCGCGCGACCGCATTGTGGTACGCGAAAAAGCCGACCGCCGGGGAGATTTCAAAGCGCATGTGCGCGGCGAGGTCATGTACCCGGGGATGTATCCCATCACCTCGGATAGTACGCGTCTAAGCGAGCTGGTACGCAGAGCGGGCGGGTTCACACCATTTGCTTATTTACCGGGCGCTGAAGTGTTTCGCAAGCGGCTCAGCCCCGAAGATACTTTCGTCACTGTCCCGCAAGAAGCTCTCCTCAACTTGCGCATGAACGACCAAGTCGTAACCCCGGAAGAGCAAGCTTACTACGATTTAGAAGCCACCATCCAGCGCGGAAATGTATCCGTGGACTTTGCAAGATTGTTTCAACAACAGGATAGAGCGCAAGACATCATTGTCAAAGATGGGGACGTTGTGTTTATTCCCAATAATTCCAAAACCGTGTATGTATACGGACAAGTGACAAAGCCCGGCTTTGTGCCTTATCAGGAGAGTGCAGACATTCGGTACTATATCCAAAAAGCCGGCGGGTACGGCGAGGAAGCCGACGCCGGGAAAGTCAGGGTGATCAAGGCGAAAACGCGCGAGTGGGTGCATCCTTCCGATACCGTGATTGAATCCGGAGATTATATTTGGGTTCCGAAAGATGTTAGATACCCCACCGGATATTACATGAACATGATTAGCCAGGCGGCAAGCATCATCAGTGTCGTGCTCAGCATGACGTTGATTATTTTACAATTATCGGAGTAGAGAAAGACGACAGCGAACCAGTTGAAAGGGCGACCGCAGTGACGACACGTAAAGAAGATACACGACAGCATAACGGGCAAATCGAGACGATTAATGTCTTCGACTATTTCAACGTATTGCTCAAATGGAAACGATTTATCGGGTGGAACCTGCTGATCTTGATGTTGGCAGTTTTGGGGATGACCTTTTTGATGCCGGAAGTGTTCAAGTCGAAAGTATCGTTGCTTCCGCCGAAAGAGAAGGGAGTATCTGCCTCAGGCTTATTGCAACTAACGCGGGATATTTTACCGGGTAGCGCGTTAAACCGTTTGAGTGCGGGCAAGGAATCGTATAATTATCTTGCCA
>DATCJD010000114.1:0-6366 GCA_036507435.1 Bacteroidota bacterium | reverse complement strand
CGGAAGCCATGACATCCGGACCGTGAAAGACGCGAAATCTTCCGTCTACCCGACAAACGTCCCGCAGACGTGCGCCACGTGCCATAGCAATACCGAATACATGAAAGCGTACAACATTCCCACCGACCAATTTGAAAAATTCACGACGAGCGTTCATGGCAAGGCATTGTTGGAGAAGAAAGATCTCGGCGCGCCCGCATGTAATTCATGCCATGGCAACCACGGGGCAGTTCCGCCGGGTATTTCTTCCATTTCGAAAGTGTGCGGCACGTGCCACGCGCTCAACGCCGATTTGTTCTCTTCCAGTCCGCACAAGAAAGCATTCGACGACAGAAAACTGCCCGAATGCGAAACCTGCCATAGCAACCATGCCATCGTAGCGGCAACGAACGAATTGCTCGGAGTCACGAAAGAAGCTGTGTGCAGTCGGTGCCATTCGAGTGCAGAAAATATAAAGGGGTTTGCCGTCGCGCAGACAATGCGGTCGTTAATCGAAGCATTAGAAAGCTCTGTTGCCCATGCCTCAACGCTTGTGGATGAAGCGGAGCAGAAGGGTATGGAAGTCGGAGAAGCGAAGTTCAAACTGCGGGATGCGCGGCAGGCGCGGTTGCAATCGCGAACCATGGTGCACTCGTTTGATGAAGAACAGTTCCGAGAAATTGTGGATAAGGGTTTGAATACCGCAACGACCGTGGCGGGTGAGGCTGACGAGGCGATTGCAGAATACTTCTTCCGCCGCATCGGGTTGGGAATCGCAACGCTGATTATTACTCTTCTCGCTTTTTCCTTATACTGGTACATTCGACGTTTGGAGCGACAACAATCAAAAGCCGGTTAATTGATTCGACCATTAATAGTACGGAGGACACATGAAAAAAACACTTATGTTGATATCTTTGGTCAGTTGCTTGATCTTGTTTTCGGCAACTGTCGTTGCGCAAAATAAATTTATTGGGGTCAAAGCTTGCCGGCCATGTCACAATACGGCAAAACAGGGCGAGCAATTCCCGATCTGGGAGAAAAGTCCTCATGCCCAGGCCTACAAGACGTTAACAACAGCAAAAGCGAATGAAGTTGCCAAGGCAAAAGGTCTTTCCAAACCGGCGGCAGAATCCCCGGAATGTCTCGAATGCCATGTCATCACCGCAGATGCCAAGCTTCTTGAAAAATCGTTCGACATGAAGGACGGCGTGCAGTGTGAAACCTGTCACGGCGCCGGTTCAGTGTACAAAAATATGACCATCATGAAAGACCACGCAAAGTCCGTGGCGGCGGGGATGAGGGATTTCAAAGACGAAGCCGCTATCGAAGCGTACTGTAAAACCTGTCACAATCCCAAAAGCCCGAGCTACAAGGAGTTTAAGTTCAAGGAATATTGGGACAAGACAAAGCATACAGTACCAAAGGGTTGATCACTTGTACCAGGAGTAAACGAAATGAAATAAACCACGAACACGGCGCTGCGGAAAACACCTCAGCGCCGCTGTTATTTTAAAGACATCTGAGTGCTTGGCGCGCCGGGTTATGCAAGGTATGTGCATCCTCGTCACCGCCGGCATTCGAGGAGGTTAGTCATGGAAACGAAACATGCGCTGGAACAAGAGAAGAAAAATGGGGGAACAAGAAAGCTGGACACGCTGAAGATACAGGATACGCGGACCGGTAAGGAGTATGAGTTCCCGATCACGGATGGTACGGTCAAAGCGATAGATCTCCGGCAAATCAAAGTCGACGCGGACGATTTCGGCCTCATGTCGTACGACCCGGCATTCATGAACACGGCGTCGTGCAAAAGCAGGATAACGTACATCGACGGGGAGAAGGGCATTCTGCTCTATCGGGGGTACCCGATCGCACAGCTCGCTGAAATCCGGACGTATCTCGAGGTCGCCTATTTGGTGTTGTATGGCGAGCTTCCTTCCACAACGCAACTCGAAGAATGGACGGAACATGTTCGCGTGCACACGTATGTGCATGAAAGCGTAAAGCGGCTTATGGAAGGATTTCGCTACGATGCTCATCCGATGGGGATTTTCGTCAGCACGCTTGCGGCGCTCTCGACCTTCTACCCGGAAGCAAGGCAAGTGTTGGACACGGACGTGCGCCAGAAACAAGTCTGGCGACTTATCGGCAAAGTGCCTACGATTGCGGCATTTGCCTACCGCCACAGCCAGGGACTGCCGTATGTCTATCCGGACAACGAGCTTTCCTACACGGAAAATTTCCTCAGCATGATGTTCAAAATGGCGGAAATGAAATATAAACCGAACAAAGTGCTTGCCCGTGCGTTGGAGGTATTGTTCATTCTCCATGCGGACCATGAGCAAAATTGCAGTGCCAATGCCATGCGTTCGGTCGGCAGTTCTCAGGTCGACCCGTACTGCGCAGCGTCAGGCGCGGCGGCGGCGCTCTACGGACCGTTGCATGGCGGAGCGAATGAAGCCGTGCTCAGAATGCTGGATCTGATCGGTTCAAAAGACCGTGTGCCCGCGTTCATCAAGGACGTGAAGGACGGCAAGGGGCGACTCATGGGCTTCGGCCACCGCGTATACAAGAACTATGACCCGCGCGCAAAAATTATCAAGCGTATGGCCGATGAAGTGTTCGGCGAGACGGGGAAAAATGCCAAGCTGGACATTGCGCTCGAACTCGAACGCATCGCGCTCGAAGACGATTACTTTGTCAAACGAAAGCTTTATCCGAACGTCGATTTCTACTCCGGGCTGATCTACCAGGCAATGAAATTCCCGGTGGATATGTTCCCTGTACTGTTTGCTATCCCGCGTATGTCGGGCTGGCTGGCTCAATGGGAAGAAATGCTCGCCGACGGGGAGCAAAAAATTGCCCGTCCTCGACAGATCTACTTGGGGTCTGAACACCGAGACCTTCAATAGGTAGTAATCTCTATTCACATTAAGGGTTGTGCGGCTGGTAGTGCCGCACAACCCTTTAGAGACTTCTGAATAATCCTAAATAATTTGGTAGCCTGCGAATTTATTAGAAAAACGCAACCTAAAGGTTGCGGCTACCCGTACGTAAATAGTTTTTCAGAAGTCTCCTTAGTATTTATATTAGATGAGATAAATGATACTATGTATTGAGGTTAATGACATTGGTCAAATTGCCAACTTGGCTTTTGTCCCCGATGATATTTATGTTAATTCAACGCCACTAACCGCATATGAAGATGCCTTACCCCGTTTATCCCGATTCCACTATTCCTAAACAAGGGAAATCAACTGTTGAAGGATTCCCCTTTTTGCAAATAAAAAAAGTGAACTTCCCCCAAAAAGCCCAATTCAGTCTGGATTTTGAGGGTTCTTGATGTATGGTTAAGCGGTACGTTTTTTGCTCTCTTAAGGTCTACATCTTAGGATAGGCCTATGAAGAAATGGTTATTACTTCCCCTTCTTATGAGTACCGCGTCCACGGCGGCGTTCGGACAGCTATTCCAAGCCCGCTTGGTGTCCTCTGGATATATGTGGCAGAGACAAGACACCGTAGGTCAATCCTCAAATCATTTCTTCGGTCACCAAACGATTCAGTTTTCACTGGCGGGAAACAATCTTTCCCTCCACACTTACGCACAGGGGTTTAACGACCTCGCGGGCCCGGTAAAGTACGACCCGCAATTCCGACTGTATAATTTCTACATCAAAGCGTCGAATATTTATGATATGGTGAATATTTCAGTCGGACGCCAGACAGTGTTCGCAGGAGTAGGGGTAGGGAGCATTGACGGCGGTTTGGTTTCGGCACGACTATGGGATTCAAACATTCGCCTCATCGGATACTACGGCATTCTTCCCCCGCCAAGACAAAAAGTAGAACTCATCGGCGACAAGACGAATAATTTTATGACGGGCGGTCAAGTGATCGTCAACGCACTTGACGAAGCCCAACTCTCGCTTAGCTACATGCGGAAGAACATTCAGCCTGATGCCTACACTGCCATACGCCGCGATTCGTTGTTCAATCCGTACCTCATTGAAATCAGGCCGACAGCCTCTGCGGAAGAATTTCTCAGCGGCGATCTGAACGTCGAGTACGGAAACATCGTCTCCGGCTATGCGCGCTACGATTATGATGTGAACTTTGAAAAGACCTCGCGCGCTCAGTTGTTCACGCGTGTGAAAGCGCTGGAAGAGCTTGCTATCACGGGAGAGTATATTTATCGTGAACCCCGGCTCTCGTTTAACTCGATTTTTTCGGTGTTTACCTTTAATACGCTGAACGAATACGAAGTAGGCGTCGAATATGCGTGGATGAAGCCGTGGCAGGCATTTTTGAAATACGGGTCCATTTCATACGGCGATGAAAAATCACAACGTATTACACTTGGCGTGAGCGGGGCGCACGGCTCGTTGAGTCTTACTCGAAATCTCGGTTATGCAGGCGAACTCAGCGCGGCGTCATTGAGCGCCGGCTACCCGTTGTTCGAACGTACGCTGATGCCCAACCTACTCGTCGGTTATGCGCAGTATAAACTGAGCGAACATGCTTCACTCGAAAGCGCGCTAAGTATCGCGCCGGGCGTTGTCTATCGCCCGTTCCCGACGCTTTCGTTAGATGCGCAGGTGCAGTGGATTCAAAACAACATATACCAAAATGACGTTCGGCTATTTCTCAGAGCGAGCTATGTGTTAAGTCACCAACTCGACATTTTTTGAGTATACGATGAATACTTCTGGCGGACATATCGAGCGCTCCACATACCGGTTCTACTTCACGGCGGCTCTTCTCATGCTGTTGGTCTTGAGCTTTACCGTTATCACGAGTTCTCGTGAAGTGCCGATTGCCCTTCAGCAGGGCGGCATTAAATTTCAGCACCAGACACACGTGGAGGGCGCGGGAATACAATGTATAGAATGTCATGAAGGCGCTGTGCAAAGCACAGCATCATCCGACCTGCTCTTGAGCAAGAAAGCTAATTGCCAATCGTGCCACGAGGAACAATTAAACGAGAACTGCACATATTGCCACACGAGCGACGACCCGGAAACGTACCTTCCGCTTACCACGCCAGAGCGTGAGCTTATCTTCTCACATGAAAATCATGCTGAAACACGGCAAATAGCGTGCGAAACATGCCACACCGACCTCGACGCAAGCAAGGAGTTTGTCGGTGCGCTCGTTCCAGCAATGGCAACGTGTAACACATGCCATAACGACGTCACGGCTTCGAACACATGCGAATCATGCCATACGAATCTTGTTTCGCTGAGGCCGGAGAACCACGACCGAACGGATTTCATGCGGGAGCATAAGCGGTTTGCCCGAATGGCTGAAACAAGCTGTGCCTCGTGCCATACGCAGGAGACATGCAACGATTGCCATAATGGTGTAGGGCTGACGAAGGTCGACAAAGCGGGTCGGGACTTAACGTCTCCCCGTTCCCCCCGACTTCAGTCGTTAGACCGCGGACGGAGCAATGTGCTTTCAACAGTGCACGACCTGAATTTCAAATTTACACATAGCATTTCAGCTAAGGGGAAATCGGCAGATTGCCAGACGTGCCACCGGCAAGAACAATTTTGTGCGACGTGCCATGCCGCAGGCGGAAATGTGAACCAGCTTGGATTCAAGCCTGCCACTCACTCCGAGGCAGGGTTTGTCACGATCGGCGTCGGCAGTGGCGGCGGAAAACACGCGCAAATGGCTCGCCGGGATTTGGAAAGCTGTGCCTCGTGTCATGGCGGCGAAGCCGTTGACCCGACCTGTATGACGTGTCACGTTGATACGGACGGCATCAGGGGAACAGACCCCAAGACGCACACGCGAGGATATATGTCCGGCGTGAACGGAGCCTGGCACAGTGACCCCGGTTCGACATGCTTTGCGTGCCATACAGACCCCAATGCGCGAACCGGCGGAGTGAAGGGCAAGGGGTTCTGCAGTTATTGTCATAACTAACGATAACGAACCATGAAGCTTACTCGACTATACGGAATAACGATACTCGCAGTTGTCGGTGTGCTTTTCACGCTTTCCTCATGCAGTGAATTACAGGAGGATTTGCCGGCGGTATCCAACGCGTCGTTGAAAGTGCATCCTGGCGGATGGACACAGACGACTGCCGCGACGTTTCACGGCAATGCTATCCGCGAAAATAATTGGGATATGCATTCATGTCAAACTTGCCATGGTGCGGAGTACCGCGGCGGGACAAGCGGCGTCTCATGCAGAACATGCCATACCGGGGCGGCAGGCCCGGAGAATTGTTCTACATGTCATGGTGGCGTCAATAATGCTCCCCCTAGGGATATAGCGAAAAATACCGAGGTGACTGCGCGCGGTGTTGGCGCCCATCAAACGCATGTTTTAGGTACCTCGCGGGCACGACAGGTATCGTGTCTCGAATGCCAC
>DATCJD010000113.1:0-2978 GCA_036507435.1 Bacteroidota bacterium | reverse complement strand
ATATTTATTTTTATTGATTTTGGACACAGGGATATCTTTCGTTATAACCTCGATGCGGACTCTGTAGAACGTTGGTTTATTCGGTTCACCAATACGGTTTTCATCCGCGGAATGGATACATACAACAACATGTTGTATGTACTTACAGATGCTACCCGAGGGAACCTACTCCGATATTCGTACAATGGAGAATTCATCGACGCAATGGATTTTCCGTTCGAAAGTGTCTACATCACGATCCACAACGGGATACTGTATATCATGGATTATCCCGACCACATTAGACGGTTTGACCTCGCCACAAAAACATTTTTGCCCAGCATCCAAGCTCCAACGATTCTGGGAGATGGGATTAAAATTTCCGAGGGGTACTTTTACTTTTGCGATCTTCGTAAGCGGCTGGTCGGAAGGGTACCAATAGAAGATATTGAATAGGCTCTCACTCAGCCAATGCCAGTGACGCCGCAACGACATTCTTTACTCCAGAAGCCTTTAACTCCTCGGCACACGAGCTAATCGTCGCACCGGTTGTAATCACATCGTCTATTATAATAACTGACTTTCCACGCATTTCTTCTTCTTTGCCGGGAAGAAGCTCAAACGCGTCTTCCATATTCTTCTTACGCTCGTCGATGTTGAGCTTCGTCTGCGTTTCCGTAAACTGCCTGCGGCGAATGAGGTCCGCTCGCACAGGCGCGCCAGTAACTACCGACACGCCGCGTGCAATCAACTCCGCTTGATTATACCCCCGCTCGCGGAATTTTCGCTTATGGAGCGGGATAGGAATAAAATAATCGGCGCTCACTTTCTGCCGCTTCAGTTCCTCGCCCAAATGCCCGCCCAGCCACACGCCAAGCTTTTCGAACTTCCCGTACTTCATCTCGTGCACCAATGATTGAAACGCCCCGTCCGTCGTGAACACAAAACAGGAAGCAAGAGAATCAACGTGCCCGGCTTCTACCAACTTGCGGCGGGTGTCTTTATATAATGCGTGTTGAGGATGAATACGTTCGATTGAGCCCCAGCACAACTCACACACATACTGCCTGTCGTCTGGCAAAAGCATCTGACATTTGAGGCACGCGCGGGGAAACAGAAAATCGAGGATCGGATCGACTATTGTGCGGGTTATGGTGGATGATAACATAGAAGTCTAAAGTTTCAAGTTCAAAGTCTCAAGTTCAATGTTTCAAGTTTTACATCTTACTACTTCACTACTTAATTACTCATCTACTTCACTACTTCGCCCCCTCCAACCTCGCAATCTCATCCCGCAACTCGGCGGCACGCTCGAATTCCAAATCCTTCGCCGCGCGGCGCATTTCCGTTTTTAATTCTTCCAACAGGTCGGCTCGCTGGTCTTTGGTAAGGTACTTGACGACTGATTCGGAAACAGCCAAAGCTTTCGCCTTCTCTTTATACATGTCGCGGCTCGCTTTCACGTCTGCGATGGCGGTCGCCGCCATGACTTCTTCTACGGTCTTATAGATTGTTACGGGCGTGATATTGTGCTTGGTGTTGTAGTCGAGCTGTTTTTCGCGGCGGCGGGTGGTCTCATCCATCATGCGCTTCATCGAGCCGGTGACCGTATCGGCGTACATAATGACCTTCCCGTTCACGTTGCGCGCCGTCCTACCCGCCGTCTGGATCAGAGACCGGTCCGAGCGCAGAAAGCCTTCCTTGTCCGCATCAATGATCGCGACGAGCGATACTTCCGGCAAATCCAGCCCCTCGCGCAAGAGATTTACTCCGACGAGCACATCGAACCCCCCAAGGCGCAGGTCGCGGAGTATCTCTACACGCTCCAGCGCATCAACTTCCGAATGAATGTAGCGCACCTTCACGCCGATGTTGAGCAAGTATTCTGTCAAATCTTCAGCCATGCGTTTGGTAAGCGTTGTGACGAGCACCCGCTCCTTGCGCTCAGCGCGCGTACGCACTTCGGCAATGAGGTCATCTACCTGGTGCTTGCTTGGGCGTATCTCGACCACCGGGTCGACCAATCCGGTGGGGCGAATAACCTGCTCCACGAAGACGCCCTTGCTTTTTTCCAACTCATAGTCGCCCGGCGTTGCGCTGACGAAAATCACCTGCCCGACCATCGACTCCCATTCCGTAAAGGTCAACGGACGGTTATCCAGAGCCGAGGGAAGCCGGAAACCGTACTCCACAAGCGTTTCCTTGCGCGAGCGGTCGCCGAAATACATCCCCCGTATCTGCGGCACTGTTACGTGCGACTCGTCAATCACGGTAAGGAACCCCTTCGGAAAATAATCGAGCAAGCAGTACGGGCGCGAGCCCGGTTCTCTGCCGGCAAGGTGGCGGGAGTAATTTTCAATGCCGGAGCAATAGCCGATTTCTCGCATCATTTCCATATCGAATCGCGTGCGTTGTTCTATCCGTTGCGCTTCGAGTAATTTACCAGCCGCACGCAGATCGCTGACGCGTTCACTTAACTCCTTTCCGATATTCGCCATCGCACGCTCGATACTCTCCCGCGAGGTGATGAACTGCTTGGCGGGGTAAATCACCTCGTAATCAACCGAGCCGAGCACATGCCCGTCCGTCTTGTTGATATAGGAAATCCGTTCAATGTCGTCGCCGAACATTTCGATGCGCAAAGCTTCCTCGTTCTCGAAGCCGGGGATGACTTCAATTACGTCGCCGCGCACGCGAAACGAGCCGCGCTTGAATTCGTAGTCGTTCCGCTCGTAAAACAAATTCAGCAAGCGCTTCAGCAGTTCGTTGCGCTGGATGCGGTCGCCCTTGCGCACCACGAGCATAGACCGGATCCATTCATCCGGCGCACCGATGCCGTAGATACAACTGACCGACGCTACGACAATCACGTGCGGGTCGCCGCTGAGCAGTGCGCTTGTTGCGCGCAATCTCAGCCGGTCTATTTCCTCATTGACGGATGAGTCTTTCGCGATATATGTATCGGAACTGGGGACGTACGCTTCGGGCTGGTAGTAATC
>DATCJD010000112.1:0-3263 GCA_036507435.1 Bacteroidota bacterium | reverse complement strand
TGTGCTGTACCATATCCCCAATTACCGGTATCTGGCGTATCATTTCGGCTCGAATCATGTGCGGACCGTTATCAAGCGCGGCGTCATTTTGGAATTTTAGAACTATTTTCGCCACTATGACACGAAGACACAAAGTAAAATGTATTGTAAGCTCTCAATAAATCCCTCGTGACTTAGTGTCTTCGTGGCAAAAAAAAATGAAGAAAAAACACATAACCGTCGTTGGCATTGACCTTGCGGGAAGCCCTAAGCGGAACACCGGCATCTGCGCGTTGCGCGGCATGACCATCACTCGTTACGCCACGGTGAACATTGACAAAGAAATTCTCGATTTCGTCAAAGCCGTGCGCCCCGCACTCGTCAGCATCGATGCGCCGCTGAATTTACCGCCGGGGCGGAAAACAATCGAAGACCGCAACGGCGAACACTTTCGCCCGTGCGACCGCGAACTGCTGAAGCGCGGCATCCGGTTCTTTCCCATTACGCTGGGACCGATGCGGTCGTTGACAGTGCGGGGAATTTCGCTGAGGAAAAAGCTCGTGCGCCGCGGTTACAAGGTCATAGAAATGTACCCCGGCGCGGCGCAGGACGTGTGGAAGATCGCTCGCAAACAGGACGGGCTTCCGAAACTCCGGCGCGGGCTGGAGAAACTCGGACTCAAAGGACTGGAGAAAACGATGAACGGCGACGAATTGGACGCGGTAACAGGCGCGCTGGTCGCCAAGCTTTTCTTACAAGGTAAAGCGGAAGTGTTAGGAAATTTTCGGCAGGGCGCGATTGTCATACCCACTTCAAATGGAAAAGGTTGAATGCGTATTATAGTCGAATGCGTGCCGAATTTCAGCGAAGGGCGCGACCAGAATACGATTGAGGCCATCGCGGAAAGCATACGCCGCGTGGCGGGCGT
Organism: Bacteroidota bacterium; assembly: GCA_036507435.1. GTDB lineage: Bacteria > Bacteroidota > Ignavibacteria > UBA10030 > UBA10030 > JAKEEG01. Next base: position 2,356 of record DATCJD010000112.1, on the reverse strand, counting down.
GAAGCTCCTCAGCGTCGAGCCGGATAAAGATTACAACCGGTGCGTCGTGACCTTCATCGGCGAGCCCGATGCTGTCGTGGAGGCGGCATTCCAATCCACAAAAACCGCCGCCGAGCGGATCGACATGACGAAGCACAAGGGCGAACACCCGCGCATCGGCGCGACGGACGTCGTACCGTTTGTGCCAATCAGCGGCGTGATAATGGACGATTGCGTGAAACTCGCCCACACGTTTGCCAAGCGCGCCGCGTCAGAATTACATATCCCGATGTACTTGTATGAGAACGCCGCGCAACATCCGGAACGCAGGAATCTCGCCAACATCCGCAAGGGCGAATACGAAGGCTTGGCGGAAAAACTCAAAGATCCGAAATGGAAACCGGATTACGGCGAGGCAGTCTTCAACGCGAAATCCGGCGCGACCGTAACCGGCGCGCGGACGTTTCTCATCGCCTACAATGTGAATCTTAACACACCCGATTCGGCGCTCGCACATGAAATTGCATTGCGCATCCGCGAAAGCGGCAGGCCTAAGAAAGACGAGTCCGGAAACGTCGTCAAAAACGAAAAGGGAGAAAAAATTATTATTCCCGGTTCATTGATGGCAGTCAAGGCAATGGGAGTACTGCTTGAACGGGCGCACATTGCTCAGGTTTCCATTAATCTCGTAGATTACGAGCAAACGCCTCCCCACAAAGCGTTTGAAGAAGTAAGAAAAGAAGCGCGTTCGTTAGGTCTCGACGCCACCGGCAGTGAAATCGTGGGACTCACACCGCTCAAAGCTCTGCTGATGGCGGGTGAATATTACGCCGCTCAGCGGGGCAAATCCGGTTCGTTTACTGAACAGGAGTTGGTCGTTTATGCGGTTGAGGGGTTGGGCTTGAGCCAGCTTGAGCCGTTCGACCCGAAGAAAAAAGTGATTGAATATTTGTTATAATTCATAGACCTGCGAGGTTTCTCAAATCTCGCAGGACTCGCTCAAACGGAGAAATAACATGCTCGCAGACAAAACCGTATCGGGATTTTTAGACGAAGTCGCTTCAAACTCCGCCGCGCCGGGCGGCGGAAGCGTCGCCGCGTTAGCCGGAGCTTTGGGAGCGGGACTGACCTCGATGGTCTGCCGCCTGACAGTCGGGAAGAAAAAATATGCCGAGGTGGAGGCGGAGATGCAGGAACTACTCCGATATTCCGAAGACCTGCGCGCACAATTTACCGCTCTCATTGAGAAGGATACGGAGGCGTTTAACTCGGTCATGCGGGCGTTTTCATTGCCGAAAGATACCGACGACGAAAAGCATTTTAGAAGCGGGGCGATCCAGGAAGCGACGAAATCCGCCGCGCTGGTGCCGTTAGATGTGATGGAGGTATGTGAGAGATCCCTTCCGCTCACGCTCGCCGTTGCAACGAAGGGCAATGTGAATTCCATCTCGGACGCGGGAGTCGCCGCGGCGATGATCCGGGCGGCGTGTATCAGCGCCGCGCTGAATGTGCGCATCAACCTGAGCACCATTCAAGACGACACCTTCGTCCATGATACCGGGCTCAAGGCAGAAAACCTGCTCGCTTCCGTAAAACAACAGAGCACGGAGATACTCGAGCATGTGAATGCGGCGATTGAGTAAGGGCGTTACCGTTTCCAGAAGGCTGAACTGAAGAGCGCGAACACGGTGAAGATTTCGAGACGTCCGAGCAACATACACGCGCTCAGTACCCACTTCGCAAGGTCGGTGAGATGCGCGTAGTTTGACATCGGTCCTACCGTTCCTAAGCCGGGACCCACGTTCGCCATCGATGCGGCGACCGCACTCATAGAAGTTACGACATCAAGTCCCGTCGCCGTCAATATGATGGATGACGTGGAAAACGTCACCAGGTATAAAATAAAAAAGCCGCCGATGGTAAAGAGCGTATCTTGGTCAACCATTCTCCTGTTGTAGCGAACGGGGGCGACAATCTTGGGATGGACGAGTTTTTTTAATTCGTTGACTCCCGTCTTTAAGAGTAACAGCACACGGATATTTTTCAGCCCGCCGCCTGTAGAGCCTGCGCTTGCGCCCGGGAACATCATAAAGAAGAGCACAACCTGCGCGAGCGGAGCCCACACGGCAAAATCAGCATTCGAAAAGCCGGTGCAACTCATCACGGACACAACGTTAAACGCCGCATACCGCACTGCCCTTAACACATCTCCGTCATACGACGAGTACTGGATTGAGGCTGTCACGAGTATTATAGCCACCACTGTGCTCACAAAGAAGAAGACAAACTCGTTGTCTTTGAGATAACTGCCTATCTTGCCGCGCAGCGCTGAGTAGTGAAGCGCAAAGTTCGTCCCGCCAATAAACATAAATATCGT
>DATCJD010000111.1:0-11172 GCA_036507435.1 Bacteroidota bacterium | reverse complement strand
AGGATCCTGCCGCTCAGCACGGCTACTGCCTGGGCTTCGGGCTGGACGGCGTTCACCGTCCAGACCTTTGCATTCACAAAAACTATATCTGCTTGTTGTTGGGACATACTCGTGAAAGAAAAAAGTAGAAGAGACATGATGAGTAACCGCATTGAACCTCCTTACTGATACAGATTGTGGTGATGGCGAAAAAGATAGGGAGAGATTCAATCGAATGAAACAGCACGCTTCTAAGCATTCGCCATAGGTATATAAAGAGCGGCTGAGCTGGTTTTACAAAGGCACAAAAATGAACCTTTTTCAAAGAATTGTAGAAGTTACAAAAAGTTAGTGCTATTGCAGAAAAACATCATATCACCTGAATAACTCTAAAGTGTTGCCACAAAAAGAATTACAGCTATTGCCAAGAAACGAAGTCCTGCTTGGCAGATGTGGTACGAGGTTGGAGCTTCCCTATGTAGAACACAGAACATAAAACGCAATCGGGGAAGGATCAAACAATGAAACTCTCAATATTAAATATGAACAAAACACTGACGACTGCCGGGCTCACAATCCTCATGGCAGTCGGACTTCAAGCCCAGGCAAAACTTGCACTGGCAAAAGTTTCCGAAAACACTGTTTCAATCAACATGGAAAACACCATGCCGGTTGCAGGGTTACAGTTTACGGTCAATGGGTCATCGAACTTAGCTCTGAACAATGTGAAGAACAGTGGACGCACGCAAAGCGGCAACTGGCAGGTTCACCAGAATCAGGTCAACGACTCAACGATCAATGTTGTGATTATCAATTCAGGAATAGCAGACATCCCTGCGGGCGAAGGCGCCATTGCCGAGTTTACAATTACTGATAACGGTTCAACGAGCAGTTCCCGTGTCACATTGAACAAAGTGGTCGTGGCAGACCAGTTCGCTCAAAAAGTAGCCGTGGAAATTTCGAACATCGAATGGACCAGCGCCATCGCCCAGGCACAGGAAAAAGAATTCACGCTCGAACAGAATTATCCGAACCCCTTCAACCCGTCCACGACGATCCGCTACAAGTTAGAACTGCCGGGACAAGTTCGCCTGACCATCTATGATATTACAGGACGTGAAGTAATGCGAGTGATGGATCAATACCAGACAGGCGGAACGTACAGCGCAACGTGGAATGGAACAGACGAAACCGGCAGGCAGGTCGCTTCCGGAGCGTATTTCGCACAGCTCAACATGGACGGCAAGTTCGCAACACTGAAGATGACTCTCACAAAATAACCGCAACACCCCCTTACCATCGCATCTCCCCCCGATGCGGAGAGCCGGATTCCAAGCAGTATCAGGAACCGGCTCTCACTTTTTTATGAGAATCGGTCTCAAAAAAACGGCTGTCATGCCCGCAGACATTAAGCGGGCATCCGCTCTATGGATTCCCGATAAAAGCATTCGGGAAAGACACAAGAGGGTATGTTTGAGACCGCGTATAAGAAACTTTCGCAGAAGATAGGCTTAATCTCGTCCCTTACTTTCGGCGTACTCTTTACCGGCACGGACGAACTCTCGGAACAGCGGATGCGGGTTGATGGCGCGGGAACGAAGCTCAGGATGAAACTGTCCCGCGACAAACCACGGATGGTCGGCAAGCTCGATAATCTCGACCAATGTATTATCCGGCGAGACGCCGCTGAAGAGCATGCCGTGCTCGGCGAGTTTCTTACGGAATTTATTGTTCACTTCATACCGGTGGCGATGGCGCTCATAAATTAATTCTTTGTGGTACGCTTTGTAGGCTTTAGAACCTTTTGCTAACATACACGGGTATGCGCCAAGGCGCATGGTGCCGCCCATATTCTTCACGCCCTTTTGGTCTATCATCAAGTCGATGACATTGTACTTCGTTTTCTTAAATTCAATACTGTTTGCGCCGGACATGTCGCAGACATTGCGGGCGAATTCGATTACCGCGCACTGGAGTCCGAGACAGATCCCGAAGAATGGAATCTTCCGCTCGCGCACATAGCGGATCGTTTTGATTTTGCCTTCAATGCCCCGCTCGCCGAACCCGCCCGGGACGAGCAAGCCGGAAATCCCGTCCAAGTAGCCGTCCAAGCCGTGCTGTTCGATGTCTTCCGCTTTGATCCATTTGATATCAACGGCGACATCGTTCTCCGCGCCCGCATGGATAAAAGATTCGTTGATACTTTTATACGCATCGAGCAGGTCGGTATATTTTCCGCAAACGCCCAGCGTAACCCGACCGCTCGGATTTTTTACTCGATTCACAAAACGCGCCCAGCGGCGTAAATCCGGAGCACCGCATTTAATATTAAGCTTCTCTGCGATGATCTCCGGCAGTCGTTCCTTTTCAAACACCTGGGGCACTTCATAAATGGACTTAACGTCTCTACCTTCAATGACTGATTCGCTTTTGACATTGCAAAAGAGCGCGATTTTTTCTTTCACATCGCGTGCGAGGGGTTTTTCAGAGCGGCAGATAAGTATATCCGGCTGAACGCCTATCTCCTGCAAAGACTTGACACTGTGCTGGGTCGGCTTGGTTTTGATCTCTCCCGCCGATTTAATATACGGGACGAGCGTGACATGAATATTCAACGCATTGCGATGCCCGACCTCTAATGTAAACTGACGAATTGCTTCGAGGAACGGCAGGCTCTCGATATCGCCGACCGTGCCGCCGACTTCTGTGATAACGACATCGTACTTTCCTGTTGCCGCAAGAGACTTGATGCGGCGTTTGATTTCGTCTGTAATGTGTGGAATCACCTGCACGGTCGCGCCGAGATAATCCCCGCGCCGCTCTTTTGAAATAACCTCGTAATAAATCTGCCCGGTGGTGGAATTATTCTGCCGCGTCATGTTGATATCGAGGAACCGCTCGTAATGGCCCAGGTCGAGGTCTGTTTCCGCGCCGTCGTCAGTCACGTACACCTCGCCGTGCTGGAAAGGATTCATCGTACCGGGGTCGACGTTGATGTACGGGTCGAATTTTTGGATGGTCACCCGCAGTCCACGGGACTTCAACAATAATCCGATGGAAGCGGAGGCAATTCCCTTGCCCAAGGAGGAAACGACTCCCCCTGTCACAAAAATATATTTAACGTGGTTGCGAGCCATTCTTTAGTCAGCCAGTTTAGTTAATAGGGATTGAGGACTCTTTGAGGAACTTGATTACTTTTTCAACGTCGGCTTGGGTATCGACGGGAATGCTGTCGAACTCCGTTATCGCTACTTTCATCTTCATGCCCGCCTCGAGCGCGCGCAGTTGTTCCAGTTTTTCCGCTTTCTCAAGAGGGGATTCCGGCAAGCTTGCGTACTTCAGCAGTGAATCACGGCGATAGACATACAGTCCTATGTGCTTATAAAATGTATGCTGAGCAAGCCAGCTTTTGGGGTCGCTGTGTTCGCGGACATGCGGCACGATGGACCGCGAAAAATACAGCGCGTGCATCGTACTATCGAGCACAGCCTTGACCACGTTAGGGTTCGTCAACTCGTCTGCCGATTCAATGTGCTTTACCAGTGTGCCGATGTGCGCGTCCGGTGAATCCAGCAACGTCTGCACCGCCTGGTCAATCATAACCGGATTCAAGAGCGGCTCGTCGCCCTGCACATTGACGAACAAGTCGCCGCGCACTTCTTCCGCCACGGCGGCGATGCGGTCACTGCCGCTCCGGATATCGGGGGACGTCATGATGACTTCACCGCCGAACGAATGCACAGCCTTCGCGATCCGTTCATCGTCGGCTGCGACGATGACTTCATGGAGCAGGCGCGCTTTCTGCGCTTGTTCGTACACGCGCTGAACCATCGGCTTGCCGAACAAGTCGACGAGCGGCTTCGCGGGAAGCCGTTGCGAAGCATATCGTGCCGGTATGACGCCTACGATGTGCATACTTTTTTTTCGGAGTAATCACCGTCCCGCTCTAGGGGGACGCGTTCCGATACTTTGCTACCGGAACGCAGGGGGTTCAACCCCCTCGTCCCAAACAACGGGACACTCCCCCTGGAGGGGGGAGAGGTTAATTATTTTTTCGCAGACTACCAAAAAAATTATTTCTTATCCCCAATTACCTTCGGGACTTTAAAAAACTTATCGTTCTTTGCAGGAGCATTCTGCAATGCTTGTTCCTGCGTTAAGCCGGGTTTTACTTCATCTTCACGAAACACATTCTTCAGCTCAATCACATGCGAAAGCGGCTCGACATTAGACGTATCCAACTGATTCAACTTTTCCATGTACGCGAGAATGTCGTTGAACTGGCGCGTGAATTTCTCTTTTTCTTCCTGAGAGAATTCCAATCGCGCCAACGCGGCGATACGTTCAACGTCTTTGATGGTGACTGACATAGGATTTCTATATGTTCTCCACAAAATTCTTTTCGAGGACCGCGTGCACCTGCCCCATTAACTTTAGCTCGCTTTCTTTCCCCGACGTGCCCGCGCTCTCAATCGGTTTATCCATGACGATCTCGATATCGGCAGGGCGAACGTTGAACGTGCCCTTCGGCAAAATAGCGAAGCTGTTGTTGATGGTCACCGGAATAATCGGCACACCCGACCGAGCCGCCAACGCGAACGCCCCGCGCTTAAACGGTTGCAGTTTTCCGTCTTTCGACCGTGTGCCCTCAGCAAACACCAACACCGACGCCCCGTTACGAATTGTTTCCACCGCCCTGTCTATGCTCCCCATTGCGTCCTTTGCATTGTCGCGGTCAATGGAAATATACGGACCCCACTTCAACGACCAACCCCAGATAGGCACGCGGGTTAATTCTTTTTTCAGGACAATCCTGACATCGTCCGGAATTGCCGCAAAGATCGCCGGAATATCGAACAAACTTGCATGGTTGGAGACATACACGTAATGCTTCGACCTGTCGATATGTTCCAATCCCTTTGTCGTAACCTTGATGCTGAAAATCCACAACACGACTTTCGCCCATTGCCGCGCCGCGCTGTGGTACGTTTTGCCGCTCCGGTCAAACGGAATAACGACAAACGCCACCAGCGAAGTAATGAGCGTCGCAAGAATCGTCGCACCAATTTTCAAGAATGCCATCATACCACCCCGCTCAGGAAGCGATCCCCTCGATAAACCGTATCCGCTTTTCAATAGACGGGTGGCTGTAAAACAAGAATTCGACCAACGGGTGCGGCTCTGTGTCGGCTAAATTTGTTGTCGCCAGTTTGCGTAACGCGTTTGCGAACGCGCTTTTGTTCGAGGTCAATTCGACCGCATAGCGGTCGGCTTCCCGCTCGTGTTTGCGGGATACGGCGTTCGAGAGCGGCGACGTTACAAGCGAATAGATTCCAAGCCAGAGCGTCAGCAACGGCAGCGCGGCAATTTGGTCTATCGAAGAAAACCCAAACCACGCGAGACTCGCCGCGTACACTTGCGCCGTCAGATACAGCCCGAGGAATGTACTCAGCGTGCCGATGAGCATCATCGTACGGATGTGTTTAAGTTTGTAGTGCCCCAATTCGTGCGCGAAGACGGTCACGATTTCGTCGTCCGTAAAATTTGCTGTCAGCGTATCGCCCAGAATAATGCGCTTCGATTTCCCGATGCCTGCAAATGCGGCGTTCGCTTTCTTCGTGTTCTTGCTCAGGTTGAACACGAAGACGCCTTCGACTTTCATACCGACCCGTTCGCACAACGCGATGATTTTCGACTTTAGATTGCCGTCTTCAATCGGTTGAAACTTGTAAAAGAGCGGGAAGATCAGCGTCGGACCCAGCCGAGCGAGCACAACGGAGAAGAAAAACAGCACGCCGCTCACCGGAAGCCACCACCATTCTTGAAAATTCTTTAGGCAGTAAAAAAACGCAAGCAGTATTGGCACACCGATAGGAATACCGACCAGCGTTCCCTTGAATCTCTCCCACATCCAGTTGGCAAATGTCTGGTTCGAGAGGTTGTACTTGTGTTCGAGATAAAAACCTGAGTAATAGCTAAGCGGAAAGGAAACGACGGATTCAAGTACTCCAAATGCCGTGACAAATATCAGCAGGACGACATACTCGTTGGATGAAAACCCTCGCGCGAACTCCTCTATCGCCGCCGAAATGCCCGTGGACACGACTAACAGCGTCAACACAAAAAAGAGCGCGGCGCCGGAAATGCTCAGCCAGATTTTCTTTCTGCTGTATTCTTTCGCTTGGTTTGTGTTGTCGGCTGTCGGGGGATTCGGTTGAGGAGACGGTGATTCGGAGGTCGTTGTAACAGGGGTTTTGTGTCCGCCAGAATGACGGCGGACGGAAGTTAGAGTCGAAGCATCCTGCATGAAGTCGTGACGTGGAAGGGTGACATGGTTCGTGGTTTGTCTATAATAATAAATGAAGTGCTGAAAAGCAAGGGCGTTAACGCCGTAGTCGTGTGCCTTTTTGAAAAGTCCTGGCGGTCACGGACCATTCCGTGACCAAATTCGGTGCAGTCACGGTGTGGACCGTGACTGCCAAGACAAACGACCAACAAAAATATATAAAAAAACCCAACCGGGTAAGGCTGGGCTTAGATCGACAAATAGAGACACGCGCTCTACTGCCGCACTTCAACCGTACGAGATGTGACAGAAATCGCAGAGGTGAAAATATTAATAATGACATCAAGCGCGGTTTGTTCCGTCTTGATGGTGTAGTTGGTCGCGCCCTTTGTCATCTCTGCCGTGTTCACCGTGTTAATGGGAACCAAGCCCCACAACACGTACCACTGACGTTCTTGCTGGATAGACGCCGTCTTGCCGCCATCACCGACAACATGCATGTGCGTCATACAACCGCCGAGCAACAACGAAGCGAGCAGAATACCGCCGAACACTTTACGCATAGTAACTCCTTTTGATAATACTTCATCCAAAAAAAACACGCTGTGACAACACGTTGTATCTCTCCACTACTGCAACTCAACATAAGAAACCCTTACGAGAGTGTCAATCGTTGTTTTTACTTGTTTCCGGATATATCAAATACTTCTCCCGCCGCATGAGAAAATCTTCGTTCTTTTGGTCTATCTTGATGAGCATGTCTTCCACACGCGTGTAGGTAACCAATTCGCGGCGGATTTCCGCCGAGCCGAAAATTTTATCGAACGACTCTATTTTCTCTCTGCGCGCTCGGGCGTAAATGTTCCGGTCTGGAAACAGCGTATAGAGCGCAGAGAGGATATGAAGCTGTACCGCCGTCAGGCTGATGGCGTCGCGGTTCGTCACGTGAATCTGCACGCCGTTATAGCGGGTGCCGTTATCATTGTAGATGCGGTAATAGATGGGACGGAACTCGACGCCGGGTAGTTTCTTCTTGCCCAGATATTCGGCGAATTGCGGCGCGTCGATCCACGGCGCGCCGACAAGCTCGAACGGCAGAGTGTACCCGACCCCTTGGTTCACCGTGCCAAGCTCGCCGAGTAAACCGGTCATCACATAGAACATCGGCGAGGCGGAACGCGGGATGTTTGGCGAGGGCGGAATCCATTCAAGCCCGGTATCGTCCCACCACATCGCGCGGTTCCAACCTTCCATCGGCACGATTGTCAGGTTGCATTTAATTCCGTTGGCGAGCCAGCCTTCTTCGTTCACCATGCGCGCCAGCTCCCCGACCGTCATCCCGTATACATACGGAATCGAATACAACCCGACAAACGATTTATAGATATCCTCCATCATGGGACCTTCGACGCGGTTGCCCGTGAGCGGGTTGGGACGGTCGAAGACGATGAACTCAACGCCGTTTTCCGCCGCGGCTTCCATCGCATAACCCATCGTGGAAATATACGTGTAGGAGCGCACGCCGATATCCTGAATATCATAAACAATCGCATCCAGCCCGCGCAACATGTCTCTGGTCGGTTTGCGCGTGGTACCGTAGAGCGAATACACAGGCAAGCCGGTTTTCTGGTCGGTGTAATTCTCCACCCACTTGCCCGCCTCCGCATCGCCGCGCGCGCCGTGTTCCGGGCCAAAGAGCGCAACAAGCCGCACTCCCGGCGCTTCGTGCAAAACATCGATCGTTGCTCGGAGATCGTTTGCCACGCCTGTCGGGTTCGTGATGAGTCCCACGCGTTTGCCGCGCAGGATGTCGAAATTCCGCCCACGCAATACATCTATGCCTGTTTTGACTTTGGGCTGTGCAACAGTTCTATCGCCTAAGCACAACATGAGTGTAAGAAAAAACAAAAAAAACAGTACCCCCTGCGTCCGAAGAACGGGACGCGCCCCCCTTATAAAGGGGGACAACCATCGGCGGCATAGTGTCATCAATTGATACTCCACGGCAACGCCTTTCCGTCCACCATCCAATTTTTGATCCATGTCAATTCTGAAAGAAGCTGAAGGACGCGCGGGAGGTTCTCCCCGCTCGGCGAGATAAAATTCTTAAGAAAATGCTGTTTCACGTCGTCGGGCGAATCTTTTACGAGCGTCCTGAGCAACGTCAGCGCTTTTTCCGTGCTTGCCCTGAATTCCCCTTCCATCTTGGCGTATCCGTCCGCGTCCCTGCCGATGCGGCGCATAACGTCCAACGCGCGGGTAATGAATTTTGCATGGAATGCCGCGTCTTCTATGAGTTCGGTTTTGTTCATCGACCACGCCAGCTCGGCAAGCTGGCAGATTTCCTTGCGATGCGAAAACTGCCGCCGCGAGAATTGTTCCAGTTGCTCTACAAACAATGCAATTTCAGGGCGTATGGTCATTGCGTATCGTTACTTCAACGTCCATTCTTTTATGAGTGCATTCAGTTTGCGTGTGGAAAATTTCGGCGCGTCGTAATCGCCGCTTGCGGTGCGCTGGCGCAAGGCTTCGAACACACTGACCGCGCAGGCGACCGAGACGTTCAAGCTTTGAATCATGCCGTGCATGGGGATTTGGAAATTCCCGTCCGCCAACTTTGCCGCTTCTTCAGAGACGCCGCGATGTTCGTTGCCGAAAACGAGCGCGGTTTTCTTCGTTAAATCCAATTCATAGAGTGAAGCCGATTGTTGCGTGAGCCGCGTGGCGTATACGGCGAACCCCTCCTTTCGGAGTTTTGCGAAACAGTCTTTCACCGATTTGAATTTTCTGTTGCCCACCCACTTTTTTGCACTTGCAGAACTTTTTTTGCCGAGTTTCGGGAATTCTTCGTCGGTATATACCAACTGCACTTCCATGACGCCGACGGCGTCGCACGAACGGAGGATGGCGCTGACATTGTGCGGGTCGTGGACATTTTCAATCACCACCGTCAAGTCCGGCTGGCGGCGGCGTAACACTACGCGGACTTTTTCCACGCGCCGGTCACTCGCCATCGAGCGCCTTTCGTGCGGCGAGCGCATTGGGACGCAACTGCAACAAGAGTACCGCGCTCAATACACCGACGGCGCCAAAAATCTGGACTGTGTTCAACACCTCGCCCAGCGCAATGAACGCTATGAAAATCGCCACCACCGGTTCCAGTGTGCCGGCTATACTCGCGCGCGAGGCATCTAAGATGTTCAGACTGAGCATAAACAACGTATGAGGAATCAAAATAGAGGAAACGGCAAAGACGAGAAATATTCCCCAGTCGTTTGCGCCGTATCCGTGAGCGGCAATCTCCCACGGGGGATTGACGACCAGCCAAAAGAGCGTCCCGAACCCGAACGCGTACAATAACATCGTCCATACGGAATAACGCCGCAAGATGTGCTTACTGCCAACGACGAAGTAAGCGAAACATACCGATGAGGCAATGCCGCTTACCAACGACCATCCGCGTAGCTGAATACTGGAAATATCCCCGCCGCTTGCCGTTAAAAAACACCCTATTAAGGACAAAACGAGCGCGATGACCTTCATCCCGTTCAAGCTCTCTTCCTTACTGATGAACACGGCGTACACCATAATCAACGCGGGGGCAGTGTATTGCACAACAATCGCCGTCGCTATCGTCGCTTCTTTGACGGTGTAATAATACGCAAAATTTGTCGCCGCCAAACCGAAGACGCCGAGGAAGAAAAAATCTTTCAGGTCTCGCGGCTGTACGCGGAACACCGAACGGTCCTTCACTGCAAAATAGAGAACATACAGAAGAAATGAAAGGGAAAGCCGCGTTTGGACGATGATGAGCGGGTCGTAGTGCGTCGTAAACAGGAATTTTGCGAGAGAAGCCGAGCCGCCCCAAAATACCGTCGCAATAAAGACCAGCAGATATCCGCGGAGAGCAGAACGCGAGGACACTTATTCTTTTGAGCCTCCCGCCTCATTTGCCAGATCACGGTAGTAATCGCTCAGATCCTGCTCACCGATAAGCTGGTACATTTGCGAAATCCGCATGAGCAGTGTTTTTTTGTTCATGACGTTGCCCAGTCCGGATTTCAAGAAATCAATGAGAGTATCGGCGGACGGGATGTTGAGGTCGGGGTCGTAGCAATCGCACGCATCAAGGTAGGGGTCGACCTCCGCCGGTTTCGCCGCCGCCGCGCGGCGGTAGTATTTGACCGCAAGCTCAAAATTGTCGTAGGAAGAATACGTCACTTCGAACACACTGGCAAGCCACAGAAAGACGTCATAGGCAATTGATGGGAATTCCTTCGCAAGTTTCTCCCCGAATAAACACAGTTCGTCGGGTCCAAGAGCATGGTTCCAAAACAACAACCTGTACAGGTCGATGTCCTGGATGTTCTGCTTCAAGGCGTCTTCGAACGCATCGAACAGGTCGTTGAAATCTATCGCATTCGAAAAAATATAGCGTATCTCTTCCGGCGTAAATCTCGGCATGGACATTCCTAAGGGAAGGATAGAGATAACTGCGGGGCGTTGTACGGTGCAAAGTAAGAAAAGCTGGCAGGAAAAGCAAGAACCTAGAGACAGAGGTCGGAGGTCGGAAATCAGAGGACAGAGAATCCTGCCCGCTTCACTTCTTCATTCTGACCTCTGACTACTGACTACTGACTACTGACTACTGACTTCTGCTTTCAAGTTATTTTACGACGGTATTCATGAGTTCCAACAGCTTCGCGAGCGTAAAAGGCTTTTCGATGTACCCCGAAGCCATATCGGATTGCCATGCGCCGGCGGCTTGTGCGGCACTCGTCATCATAATAATGGGGATGTTCGCAGTAGCCGGTTCCTGTTTTAACGCCTCGACCATCATGAAGCCGTTCATGTTCGGCATTTGCACATCGCTGATGATCACGTTCGGCTTATGCTGTTGCGCCAGT
>DATCJD010000110.1:0-3044 GCA_036507435.1 Bacteroidota bacterium | reverse complement strand
AGACTTTCCATTTCCTGTATGATCAAGCGCAAGGTATTGTATTTTTGTTGAAGTTCAGGTATGAGCATTATGACAGTTCCGAGTTTCTAATCTTACTACTTAGCTACTCCTAACTCTTTTCAAGCCTTCATTTGGTATTTGTCATTGCTGTTGAGCGTTGGTATTTGTCATTTCTTAGGTCAGCGATTTCACTACAGCCTCCCTCACAATCTCAACAGGCATTTGCTTTCCGGTAAACAGCTCGAATGCCCGCGCGCCTTGTTGCAGAAGCATCTCCAATCCGTTGATGGTTGTTGCTCCGCTCGATGCGGCGTGTTTCAACAATGTAGTTTGCAAAGGAGTATAAATCAAGTCGAAAACAATCTGTCCGCCGTGAAACTGCGCGCCCGCGGGAAGCGGGGACGCGTCGGTGTGCGGGTGCATACCGACCGGAGTGGCATTCACGACGAGCGTCGCCTGACCGACAGCTTTTGCCAACTCCGCTTCGTCAAATGAGCAGACGGAGATATTGTTCTCCTGCGAAAAAGCATCCGCGAGGCGTTGTGCTTGTTCTCGCGCGCGCGCGGCGATGGTGATACGCCCCGGTTTGAAATCATGGAGAAGGCTGTATGCTACTGTCCGTGCCGCACCTCCGGCGCCGAGAAGCAGCGCGTTCGCCCCGCGCAGTCTCTCTCTGTGCGGCGCTAACGAAGCTCGAAATCCGTGCACATCCGTATTGTAACCGTGCAATGTGCTGTTTTGGATGACAACCGTATTGACCGCGCCGATGTGTTTGGCTTCGTTATCTATAGTAGAGAGGAGCGGAATGATTGCCTGCTTGTGCGGGATGGTAATATTGAACCCTGCACAGCCGTCCTCCACCAGTTTGCGGACGTCGCGCTCAAGGTATTCCGGTTCCACCTCGACGGCGAGATATTCTGCCGCCAGCCCGACTGCCCGGAGCGCAGTATTCTGCATGAGCGGCGAGCGCGCGTGTTTGACCGGCTTGCCGATGATGGCGAAAAACGTTCGGGATGTTGGTTTAGTGCTCAATATCGAATGTCTTTATCAAAAACGTGAGAATGCCGGGTCTCATCAATATATGAGCGCTAACCGGATAACTGTAAAATACAGATTAGAGATGACTGAGGGAAGTTATTTCTTCAGCAAGCGGGAGAATTCGCGGGAGTTTTTCAACTCCGGGAATTCCTCGTTGAACGCTTTTTTGAGGTCGGGGAGCAGCTCGAATGCGTGTTCAAACGCGGCAACAGCTTCTGCCATCAGGTGCAGGGACATGAGCGTCTTGCCGAGCGTATAATGCGCGGAAGGGAACGAGGGGCTGAGCATAACGGATTCGTTCAGCGCACTCCGGGCTTCGGAAAGCTCGCCAAGCTCAAAGAGCGTTTCGCCGTAGTCGAGCCAGGCTTCGGCGTTTTTGGAGTCCAGGCGCAGGACCATCCGGTAGCTTTCGAGGCTGTCTTTTACTTTTCCGAGATTGTATTCCGCGTCCGCGCGGGCATACCAGAGTTCCGGATAATCGTTGCAGAAACTGAGCGCCTTCTTATAGTCCGAGAGCGCTTTCTTATGCTGTTCTATCGAGTCGTAACAACAGCCGCGCCCGAAGTACGACTCGTAGTGCTGGTGGTCGTGCTTGATGGCGTTGGTAAAGCAGGTGATTGCTTCCTTGAACTGCCCAAGCTCCTCGTAGGCGTTTCCCAAATTGTGCCATGCGGGGACGTCTGCCGGTTCGTACTGAATCGTTTGTTTGTAACACTCGATAGATTCCTGCAGGTTGCCGAGGTTCGCGTGGGCGTTGCCTTTGTTATACCACGCCGCCGGAAAATCCTCCTTGATCGCGAGCGCCATATCGTAGCTCTCCAGCGACCTTTCATACTGTCCCTGCCGGCTGAGCACGATGCCTCTATTATACCATGCGTTAAAGTTGTACGGGTCGCGGTTCAGGTGTTCGTCGTAGCATTGCACGGAATCGTCGAGCTTCTCGAGAAAATCATAGCAGTACCCAAGCTCATACCACGCATCCGCATGATTGCTATTGAATTCGAGAATTCGCTTAAAAATGACGACCGCGTCTTCGAATGCCTCTTCTTTTTCTAAGGTGACGCCCTTATGGAAAAGCGCGTCTTCGTGGAAAGGTTCGAGTTCCAGCGCGGCGTCGAAACAGGAGAGAGCGTCTTCCACGCGACTCATATTGTCCAGCGTAATGCCCTTGTTGACTTGTACGTCCGGGTCGGTGGGGTTGAGGCTTACCGCCTTGTCGTAGCACGCGAGCGCGTCGAGATACCGGTGCAGGTTGTTGAGGATCATCCCTTTGCGCTGCCACGCGTCCGCACTAAACGGCTCGAATGAAAGCAATCGCTCGGCGAAATTCAGCGCTTCGTCGAACTGTTCGTGCTCGAAGTAAAACTGGATGATCTCTTCGAGCGCTTCCGTATTGTTGATGTCCTTCTCACCGTTCTTCAACTGCTCACGGAATTTTTTTAGGTCGTCGTCGCGCTTGTTGGGTCTAGGCGGCTGGTTTTCGTTTTCGAAACGGTCAAAGTCTGACAAAGATCGCATCCTCCGGTGAGCGCCTGCGGGGGAACGTCAGTGCTCAGTAAGCAATTAACTGAAATTCGGTTTTGAAGTCAAGCAAGCAATGAACCGTAGTCCGTTAGTGCTTGAAGAAGGGGCGAAATAGCATCGTCTTCATTGATTTTGGAGTGAAGTTCGGTTATATTATTGCTTCAGTACGAAAAATGATTCCCGAAAACATTGAACAAGTACGAGAGCGGATACGCGCAACATGTTTTCGGTGCGGCCGGAATCCTGTCGATGTGACGCTTGTCGCCGTGACGAAGACATTCGGCGCCGATGTGATCCGTGCGGCGTTGGCGGCGGGCGTGAGTGATTTCGGCGAGAATTACGTGCAGGAATTGAGCGAGAAAAGGCAACAACTGAATGACCCGGCAATCCGTTGGCATTTCATAGGCCACCTTCAGTCTAATAAAGTAAAATATATTGTCGAGTATATTCACCTGATCCATTCGGTTGATAATGTGAGGCTC
>DATCJD010000109.1:0-2143 GCA_036507435.1 Bacteroidota bacterium | reverse complement strand
GATATAAAGTCGGAGAACGACTTAACGGTATAAGGAACCCATCATGGCAATGATTATAAATATCGATGTGATGCTGGCAAAAAGGAAAATGAGCGTCACGGAGCTTTCGGAACGAGTTGGAATCACGATGGCCAATATTTCCATACTGAAAAACGGAAAGGCAAAAGCGATTCGACTATCAACGTTAGAGGCAATTTGTGAAGCCCTACAATGCCAGCCCGGAGACATTCTTGAATACAAAAATGCTGAAGCGGTGGAACCAAAACCGTAGAAAGGGAATTCCTACGGGGAACGGAAAACAGACGTGGGTAAAACGCTCGGTGAGACACCTTCGCATTAGGTTATTAAACGTAAAAAAGGCGCTCCCGTTAGAACTAAGAGCGCCTTCTGAATTTTGTTTGAAAGCACGACATTTACCTGCGGTGCTTAAAAAATCATTTCTCGCTTGAAACCTTCCGCTCGATTTCTGACCTGATTTGGTCAATCTCCTTCGCTTCCGTATGGCGGGCATAGAGGATGCGGTAGAGGCTCAGCAGTCCGCGCACGCCCACTTCAATCCACCCAACCTGCCGCTGAATCTCGGTAAAAATTTTCTTGAACACTTCCCGTTCTTTTTCCGGTAACTTAGCCAGCGCCTGTTCTGCGTCGTTGTCGATGGTATAACTGATGGCGGCGAACGTATCGTTGATTTTCGGACCGATAGCCGTCAGCACGTCCCGCACTTTATCTGTCGCCTGATTGTTCAGCCCGATTTCCTTCCACCGCTCTTCTTCCATGATCTTGGCGATGCGGAACTGGCGTCGTTCGTGCGTTGACTCTACGACAATAGCGATGCGCTGTAAGTCGACGTTTTCCTTTCTGAGGTAATCGTACGCCCCCAATTTCATCGCCTCGACGGCGACCGTTTCGGAGCCGGCGGCGGTCAACAGGACGACGGGCGTTTCATTCTTTTGCTCGTGCATCCATTGCAGGACGTTCAAGCCGGTAACCTCCGGCATTTTATAATCGAGCAGGACAACGTCGAAGCCGCGGCGCGCATTTTTCAACGCGTCAATCGCTTCGCGCCCGCCCGTGACGAACATTGTTTGAAATCCGTACTCTTCCTGAAGCTGTTCGGCAAGAATTTGCGCGAACGTTTCTTCGTCGTCAACGAGAAGCACCGATATCGGTTCTTGAAACATAGAGCTCCTTCACACGAGTGGACAAACAATAATAATGATCACATCATTCTATTAAAATCCGCACGTAGAAGCAAGAGTCCCACACAAAAAAAATCGCCGCGCGTGACGCGGCGGCGTCTCAAAACGATGCAGGAAGATTACGGAAAGAAAAAAAGGTGAGGTAGGGGCACGTCGCAACGTGCCCTTACTTTTATCGTTGAATTAGTAATTTGCGGCGAGCTTCGTCGCTCATCATCGATTGGGTCCAGGGAGGGTTCCACACAAGTCGCACATCACCGTCGGCGACGCCGGGGATATTTTTGATTTTCGCGCGCACGTCGTTCGCGATTTGGTCGGCGAGTCCACAACCGGGAGTCGTCAGCGTCATCCTCACGCCGACCCAGTTATCAACGATGGTGACGCCGTACACTAATCCCAAATCAACAATGTTGACGGGAAGCTCCGGGTCGTAGCACTCGCGGAGCGCTTCATAAACGGCTTCTTGCGTGATGGCGGGTTGTTGGTCCATGAGAAACAAGATACGGATGGATGTGTGAAATAACAAACGGGGGCACGGTGCCACGCGCCCCCGCAAGAGAAACACTGTTAAACAAACGTTAATGAGCGTCTCTTCTTCGTTCGCCCTGGGGGACGACTGTAGTGGTTTGCGGCACGTGGTTGGTTTGGAAGTATTTTTTATTTTTCAGCAAGTCCTCTACCTTCACCAACACATCGCCGCCCTTCAGTCGCGAAGCTAAGTGCAGAGGAGCGCACCCAAAGCCCTCCATTGAGCCGCTTTGCTCTTCGTCGCCCTCCGTTGCAACGGCGAGGACGCTCATGGCGGAAGGCGCTTCGCAGACCGAGCAGATCAACTCGCCAGCGTCGAGATAATAATACCCGTAATTGTAGCACGCCCTACAGGCGTCGAAGGCTGTCGCGAACGTTCCTGTGCCAGTGCGTATGACGAAGAAGCGAATCTGCGC
>DATCJD010000108.1:0-5574 GCA_036507435.1 Bacteroidota bacterium | reverse complement strand
TCCGACTTCTGTCGTCGCGACGGTCATGTCGCCGAGATAAAACGGAGAATCCACCACGTGGTCGAAACTCTCCGCTTCGAAATAGCCGTTGGCATTTTTGGTGAGAGCGGTCCCAAGCTTCCAGTCGGAAGGATAGTTGATGTTAATTCTCACAGGGTCGCCTTGCTTTCCTTCAAAATAGCCAAACACGCACTGCCCGTTGATCATCACAAAATTGTCCGAAATAGTCGAACTGCACATCGGATAAGGCTTGTTCTCTGTGATATCGCTGTCCCAAATGTCGACGGCCTCATAGGTAATTTTTCGGACTGCCGCAGGGTTTGAGATCTTCCACTGATTGGCAGAAATATTCTCAGTGGCGATTTCTTTCCCGGAGCCGTCGAACGCTTTGAAATTCTTCACGTACCGGCCGATGTCCATAATTTGGTATGTTCCCGGCGCCGTCGACGCGAAATGGAATATATCGTTCGACGCGGAAAGTTTTTCGGGGTATACGGTAACCTTAAACGTATCGCCGGAGCGGTCGTTGAGGTTCACTTCAAAGACCTGCTGGGAAAACAGAGTGCTTACCCCGAAAACAAGCCAAAATATTGTCAAGGCAAATTTGTTGTTACGATTCATGCCGTCTCCTTATTCTATCATAACTGATGAATGTTGTTTGCAGGTTAAATAATAGTCTTGTTTATTACGGTTTGCAAGGGGAATTGTTTCGGATGTAGTCAAAGCCGTATGAGTGGGGGATTCTGTCGTACGAGATTGCCGAAGTTATTAAAGCTTCGGCAGTTCTTGACACTACTTCTCCATCCTCAACGTCATCAACTCTTCTAACAACTGCGATTTGTTGGCGCGGGAGATTTCTCTCCCGTGAATCGGCAAGCCCTCTACCTTGCGCGCAAACGTGCGCAATTCGTGCACTGTCATCGCGTTGAGCTTGTCGAAATACTTCTGGTCTTCAGCGCTTAAATCGGGGGGAGCGGTGAAGAGGTCTTCTTGCGAGTCCGGTTCTTTTTCTGGTTCACTGTCCGGTTGACTGGGTTTCACGCCGAGCAGTCGTTCTACCTCTTGCTCCGTGCGACTGCTTTTCGCGTAGATCAGGTCTTTCAGCCCCTCGGCTGGGCGGGGGATGACGTGCTTCGAAATCAGCTGTCCCACGCGTTGCGCGGCGGCGGCTCCGGCTTCGACTGCGGAGCGTACGGCGGCGGTATCGCCTACAACTTTAATGGTAATCATGCCGGGGTCGGTGCGCTCCTTGCCCACGAGCGTCACCTGCGCCGTCTTCACCATCGCATCTGCCGCTTCGATGGCGCCGACGAGTCCTTTGGTTTCAACCAAGCCGAGCGCGTAGTCAATCATGGTAGGAAAGAATAAACCTTCCGAAGGTTTGAAACCTTCGGAAGGTTGTGTTCAAAGGAAATTTATTTCGATGCGGGGCGTTTCGGGAGAATCATCTCAACGTCGCTGTGCGGGCGCGGGATGACGTGCACAGACACTAACTCGCCGACGCGTTGCGCCGCCGCGGCTCCGGCGTCTGTAGCGGCTTTCACTGCTCCCACGTCGCCGCGTACCATCACGGTCACATACCCGCCGCCGATCTGCTCCTTGCCGATGAGCGTTACTTTTGCAGCCTTCACCATGGCGTCGGCGGCTTCGATGGCGCCTACTAAGCCTTTGGTTTCCACCATGCCGAGCGCATCAAGCGAAATGTCTGACATTGAGTCTCTCCTTGGAATTGGAATGGGTTATCCCGCCTGTCAACTAAGGGCAGGATACGCAAACTGAACCGTCGCCAATATAAAGAATGCCCGTTAGAATGTCAACAACGTGCTCCCGGTATAGTGCCCTTACCCCTCCCCCCTCACAATTTAGGAAGGGGTGCCCCGATGAAGTGGTGATGGCTGAGGGTCTATGAAGTGTCAAAAAAATCAGGAAATCCTCTTAAAAACTTTTATATTGACCTATAAGGTCATTCCTGCCGTAGGCATCCTCCGTAGGAGTCCTACGGACCTTCGGGAGAATCTCCAATCAAGAACATAGAGATTCCTCGGTTCGTCCACTTTGGGACTACGCTCGGAACGACATCGTTTGTTTCTAGATGTTTTCCACAAAATCTTGTATTTTATGCTCCTAAATGGTTTTTTCCTGGTATTGACTATGACAGTATCCATCTCTCCCGATGACATCCCGGCTATAGCTCGGGAGTTGTTCGAGAACCACGAGCGTTACAAAAAATCAGAAATTACCACGCGCCGCTTCAAGCACGCCGACCTCGTCCGGTGGTTGAAGCAATACGAAGAGCAGAAGGTTATCCGCTCATCTCCCGCTGGCACATCAGCGGAAGGTAGAGCAATTCCCCTTGTTGAGTTCGGCACAGGTTCGACGAAAGTTCTGCTCTGGTCGCAGATGCACGGCGACGAGCCGACCGCCACCATGGCATTAGTAGATATCCTGAATTTTTTCGCGCAAGAACCAAACCACAGAGTCACGAAAACTCTACGCGAACAACTGACGCTACTCATCCTTCCCATGCTAAACCCGGACGGCGCGGAACGTTTTCAACGTCGTACCGCACACGGGATAGACATGAACCGCGACGCGATTCGTTTGCAAACTCCCGAAGCGAAAATCCTGAAGACGACGCAAGAGGCATATAAGCCGGAGTTCGGGTTCAACCTGCACGACCAGGATCCGCGCTACACCGCCGGCGCATCCAAGAATGTCACCGCCATCGCTTTGCTCGCTCCGTCTGTGGATGAACAAAAATCGGAAACGCCGGGCGTGCGCCGTGCGAAGCATGTCGTCGCAACATTTGCCGGCGTGATGAACCTGTTTATTTCGGGACACCTCGCCCGCTATGACGATACCTTCGAACCACGGGCGTTTGGCGATAACGTCCAGAAGTGGGGCACAAGCACGGTGCTTGTCGAATCGGGCGGGTGGAAGAATGACCGCGAGAAAATGTTTCTGCGTAAACTGAACTTCACGGGTATCCTCACGTCGTTGTATGCTATCACGACGGGAGCATATCAGGAAGCGAAACTTGAATCGTACGAGCAATTGCCCTTCAACGGAAAGAACTTATATGATGTTATTATTCGACGGGCGCAAGTGCAACTGAACGCGAATGCCCCTGCGGTAACCGTCGATATCGGGATTAATGTTGAAGAGCAAAAAGAATCGGCAAGCGGAACAATTCACTTGGTGGGAAAAATAGTCGACATCGGGGACCTCAGCTCGTTCGGAGCATTCGAAGAACTCGACGGCACAGCCATGCCTATTCTCACCGGCGAACAAGTACACCTGGAGAAAGTATTACCCTTAGTTAAAGGTAAAAAAATCTTTTAGAACCGCACAAAGAAGCATGTTTAGAAAGTGGTTGCCTGCGTTTCCTAATTTTCGTAGTTTACTGTTGTTTTTGGGCATTACTGTGGCGCTCAGGCCTGTGTGGTTCGGAACTTGCCCCCGAGCTTTCTTGTTAGATAGACAGGTCGCCGACTCGGCTACGCGCGTGGCATAGTCGGGCAAAGCCCACACCGGCTTTTGTTTCATCGTGGCGACTTATGATAGATGGGATTTTTTCCGGAGCAATTCTCATTCCGCTGACCCTGTTAATCCCGCTTGCCGGGTTTACTGGGCTGGCGTTTCTTTCTCGCCCGTCGCAGAAAAAACAGAGCGAGTTCGAGGAAGAAGCTCTTCCGCATATGGATGTGTTGTATAACTTTGCGTTGCGGACGACGGGGAACGTGGACGATGCAAACGACCTTCTTCAGGAAACGTACCTCAAAGCGTTTCGTTTCTGGGACAAGTACGAGAATGGGACGAACATCCGCGCATGGTTGTTCCGGATCATGAAGAACTCGTACATCAACCGGTACCGGAAGGAATCAAAGGAACCGGATACGGTCGATTACGAAGACGTTGAGAATTTCTACAACAGTATTCGGGCGGAATCAACCGACCCCAACGACCTCCAGAAGAAACTCTTCGGCAATATGCTGGGCGACGAAGTCTCGAAAGCGCTCGCAAACTTGCCGGACGACTTCCGCACGGTGGTCATCCTCTGCGACATTGAAGGGATGACGTACGAAGAGATTGCGGAGTTTCTGGATATTCCCATCGGGACTGTGCGGTCGCGCTTACACCGGGGGCGAAAACTACTGCAACAGATGCTCTTCGAGTATGCACAGCACCAGGGTTTGCTTGGAAAGAAATAACAACAAATAGAAAAACAGATTATCGATAATTGAGAATGAAGAAGGAGTAAGAGATCGTGACTTGTCAAGAAGTTCGGGAAGTATTTGGTACAGCGATAGACGGGGTGTTGCATTCGAAAACGGAAGGGCTCTTCAGACAACATCTTGGCGCCTGTGTTGCGTGCCGTACGGCGTTTGAACTGGAAACGATGGCGAAGCACATGGTGCGCGTAAACGTTAAGCGAGCGCTCACTCCGCCGCATCTCTACGAGCGCATCGTGCAATCGTTATACGGCGGGGAGGAACGCGCCGTATCCCGCGCAGCGCAGTGGTGGGATCGCGTGCTGACTTATCGCGTGGTTACGCCCGCGCTCACGACAGCCGCGGCAGTTGTTGTCCTGTATTTATTGTTTGCTCCGGGTGAACGATTCGAGAGTGGAAACCGCCATACCGCCGAAAACGATATTATCAATCAATCGGTCGTGAATTTTGCATTGATCCAATCGGGCGAGTTGAAGCCCACATTGGTATCCTGTTCTCCTGAGGGCGTTGTCGGATATTTTGAGCGCAATAATATGCACTTTACCGTGAACGTAAAATCGTTGGAGGACTGCGACTGGTACGGCGCAACGACCTCCGACTACAACGGGGTAAAACTCGCTCATATCGTCTATAAAATCGGTGACGACCTGATGTATGTCTATCAGGTGAAAGAAGAAGAACTGCAAGACGGGTCGCTGTTACAGCTTCCCCCAGCCGCTAAAAAATCGTTGGCGGAAACACGGTGGTATAACGACCCGGACCACCCGGATTGCAGTATCGTCGTATGGAAAACAAATAATGGAGTGCTTAATACCGCTGTTTCCACTATGAAAAAAGACAGACTCCTCGCGTTACTGACCACAAATTGATTTTATTGCAGGGCACGCTACGGCGTGCCCCTGCGCGTTCAAGTCCCCGTCATCAACCGCGTTCCTAACTTGTTTGGCAACCCTGCCGCAATGATTTTCTTCGCGGCGGTTTCTACGTCATAAGACCTCCGAACATTCTCGTACTTCCAACCATCGGTATCCAGTATTCCGAAGCTCAGCATCGGGTTGCCATCGCGCGGTTGCCCGATACTGCCGACATTGATCAAATACTTTTCGTCAGGTTTTATGGCGGTGACTCGCCCATGTTCCGAAAAAATATCCGGCACATGAGAATGCCCGATAAAACAGATGTTCTGTGTAACGTATTCCATCGCGTTGATAGCGTCAAAGATCGAGAGGATGTAATGAAATTCCTCAGGTTCGTGCGGCGAGCCATGGACGAAGAGAATATTATCAAGTTCAGCCGTATAGGGGAGGCTCTGGAGATAGGTTTTTTCTTCAGCGGAAAGAAT
>DATCJD010000107.1:0-2305 GCA_036507435.1 Bacteroidota bacterium | reverse complement strand
GGCCATCCCACAATTTTTTAAGAGGAACTTCTTGATCTGCGAGTCCCCGACGAACATTCCAGGCTTGAAATTCCTTAATGTAATCGAGCATCAAACTGCCTTTTTCTTGGGCGGGAGACCAACAGACCCGTTTTAGGTACTCGCTATCCAAGCCCGTGTGTTTTGAAAGGATCTCGATATTTCGTTGGG
The DNA here is from genome assembly GCA_036507435.1 of Bacteroidota bacterium. Lineage (GTDB taxonomy): Bacteria > Bacteroidota > Ignavibacteria > UBA10030 > UBA10030 > JAKEEG01. The sequence continues at coordinate 2,116 of DATCJD010000107.1, read as the reverse complement.
TCTTTCCACGACGATACTGTTCCACGCCCCTGAGATAACCGACCAAGAATTTTTTTCCCAATTCCGGATCCTGTTCAAGAAGGCGTTGACCATAGAAAATAAAAGTAATCTGCGGGTTCGGAAGGACGTCTTGGACGGGTTTCCAAAGGAATAGACTGGGGTCCTCGAGAGCGAGTGTTATCTGAGGTTCTCCGAGGAATGCGGCGTCGATTAAACCTTTCTTTAACAGCTCGGGGCGCGCGGGAAGTGGGGCATCGACCAGTTCGATGTCGTCCAATGTCAGTCCGTCCTGAGCAAGCAGAATTTCGAAGAAAAACTGTCCAAATCCGGAACGCTCACCGCCGATGTTCAAACCCCGCAGGTCACTCGGTCTTATTTGAGCGCCTTTCTGTGCAAGCTTGCGGCCGACAACGAGTCCGAAACTGTTACAGTCATCGTTGGAAGGTGTGTGTACTCCGGCGACAAGGCGCAAGTTGGAACCCCGTGCAATAGCGTTAAAGAACCCAGGGTTGAGAGCTCCAAGAATGAGGTCGACGTCATTGCTGATCAGTGAAGGAAGAGTTGCCCTTGTACGGCTGATGTTGCTGTACACTATCTGAATTCCTTCACGCGTAAAAAATCCTTCTTCATCTGCAATGTACATCGGTCCCGAACTCAAGTGCGGCGAGATTACAATGTTCAACGTTACCAGCCCTGCCGATGATTGCTGGGGCAAAACGGGAGTCATCGCCGCGATATTCAACGCGAAGCAGTAGAGTATGGTTCGCACAGTCAAAAAAAGGCGAATGAACATCATGAACCCTTTCAACATTAGTGAGCGTTTTCAGTTTTCTTTGCCGCTCGATCCAAATGTAGCGGCATCAATTTACCGCGGTTTGTCCAGACTGGTTCAGTTCGCTTGACACGGATAGTGTGCGCTTGTGTCCACATGGCCCTGCCGAGGTCGGAGCCAGGTCCGCCATTCGGCAACGCGGCGAGTATCACATCGACAGCTTCTTGTTCGTTCTGGAGCTTCACACGTGGGTCGACAATCAAATAGACTCTCGTAAATCCTTGAGCGTCTTCTTCTTCAGCGAGTTGGTAATCCAAGGCGCTTCCTCCGAACCGCGCCGGGAGAACTTCTTCCAGTATTCGTACCAGATCGCTGCCGATAAGCGTCATTCCTTCTCCGGTCAGTTTGCTGACACTGCGAATTTCTCGAATGTGTTCGGTGAAACCTGTCTTTTCGAATAAACAGCCGCATGAACGCTGTTCAACAATGCCGTAATCGTGCGTCTCGAAATTCAAAAGGATTTTTGGCGCCGATGCATATAATGAAGTCAAATATATACCGTCGACAGTCAAATCAGTTCCGGGGATAGCGGAAGGTGCCAGAATGAGCGCGAGCCCATCCTTAAAAAAATGATTGTCGTTTTCGTCTACAGGGTGTGCACAGCCATAGCCGACGGCGCCAGCCTCCGAAATAAAATAACCGGGTACCCACCGCGCACCGACCTCTCGAATATGGCGTATCTTGGCTGGTGTTGGCGGTTCACCGCTCCCGGTGAATACAGCTCCTGTTAAATCGAGGCCTTCTTCCCCGGCCGCAATACCGACCCGTACAGCAAGGCTCACATAACTCGAAAGCCTGCACGCGCCGTGGCGTTTCAGTGTAGAAGCCACCCAATGTGCTATTTTCTTTGCGTCGTTGATATGTACCGTCTCCGGGGTTGGAATTGGCACGCCCAACATCCGTGCAACGCTAATCAGGTACCATGTCGCGATACGATATTTGATGGAGGGTTGTAAGTCCTCATGAGCTACAGGGGAAAACCATTTTATCGGAACGTGTCCGATTTTTGCAGCTGAAAGCATACTATTAAACCCGGAACCGGGTAGAATAGAACTCCAGGCCGCCATTGGTATGTTGTAAAAGCCGTGGGCATGCTCAGAGAGTAATCGGAGAGGAGCTCGGTCGGTTTGTTTATCAAGGTCTGTGGCGACACGGGTCCCAACGCCGGTCGACCCGCCGCTTTCAGAGTAGTAATATCGTTTCAGGTGCGGGTTATCGAAATCCTGTGTGGTCACTGAAAATGTCTTGTCCCCGCGCACCATAGGTCTCCGTCCCTTGAACTCC
>DATCJD010000106.1:0-3055 GCA_036507435.1 Bacteroidota bacterium | reverse complement strand
GGCAGGGGTTTGAACACGATGGAGCTTTTGCTTAGCGTCAGTTCGATGATCTCCTTCGCAAGGGAAAGCACGGAGACTTCTTCCGGATTGCCGATGTTCAGCGGGTCGTAATACTTGGTCGTCATCAGCCGGTAGATACCTTCGATGAGGTCGGAGACATAACAGACGCTCCGGGTTTGACTGCCGTCCCCGAAGACAGTCACGTCCTCATTCTTTAGCGCCTGTGACATGAACGCCGGAATAGCCCTCCCGTCCTTGACGCGCATACGCTCGCCGTATGTATTAAAGATGCGGATGATGCGAGTGTCGAGGTCATGGTACCGGTGGTATGCCATTGTCATGGCTTCGGCAAAACGCTTGGCTTCGTCGTACACACCGCGGGGACCTACCGGATTTACATTGCCCCAGTATGCTTCCGACTGCGGGTGCACTAACGGGTCGCCGTACACCTCAGAGGTGGAAGCAAGCAAAAACCGCGCGCCTTTAGCCTTTGCTAATCCTAATGCTTTATGCGTTCCTAACGAGCCTACCTTGAGAGTTTGAATTGGAAGTTTGAGGTAATCAAGAGGGCTGGCAGGCGAAGCAAAATGGAAAATAAAATCTATCGCTCCATCTATAGAGATATAGGTGGTTACGTCGAGCTGTGTAAATTGGAAATGAGGATTATCGGTAAGGTGGGAAATGTTGGACTTCGAGCCGGTAATCAGGTTATCCATGCAGATAACACGATGACCTTCTTGAAGGAGACGGTCGCACAAATGGGAGCCAAGGAATCCCGCTCCTCCTGTAACGAGAGAGGTGGGCATTATCCTCCCCGCCCGATACCGATATAGATAAAGCCGCGCTCTTTCATCGTTTTCGGGTCGTAGATGTTACGCCCGTCAAAAATAACCGGCTGTTTCATCAGCTTCTTCATTTTCTCGAAGTCGGGACGCCGGAATTCGTTCCACTCGGTTACGACGATAAGCGCGTCGGCGCCTTTGAGAGCGTCGTAATTGTTATCATAGAATTCGACGCCGGATTGTATAATCGCCCGAACTGCGGGAATAGCGACAGGGTCATGCGCCCGAATAATAGCGCCGTCGCCGACAAGCGCTCGAATGATCTCCAGCGAAGGAGCCTCGCGAATATCGTCCGTCCTCGGCTTAAACGACAATCCCCAAACGGCGATTGTCTTGCCTTGTACGTTACCCGCAAAGTACTTCTTGACCTTTTTTACAATCAGCGTTTTTTGCGTCTCGTTAACCATATCAACAGCCTTCAGCACCTTGAAGTCATACCCGCTTTCTCCGGCTGTGTTCACGAGCGCTTTCACGTCCTTCGGCAGGCAGGAACCGCCATAACCAACGCCCGGGAACAAAAACGAAGTACCGATACGCGGGTCGGCGCCTATGCCTTTTCGCACCTGGTCAACGTCCGCGCCTACCGCTTCACAGAGATTTGCAATCTCATTAATAAAGGAGATTTTCGTCGCGAGGAATGCGTTGGCGGCATATTTCACCATTTCCGCGCTCCGCTCGTCCATGACCAAAATTGGCGCGCCGGTACGCAGAAAGGGCGTGTACAATTCGGTCAGCACGGAAATCGCATGCGTATTCCTCGACCCAATCACAACCCGGTCGGGCTTGAGCGTATCATCAACCGCGGAGCCTTCTTTAAGAAATTCAGGGTTGGAAACCACGTCGAGCTGTTGCTTGGAATGCTTTTTCACCAACTGGTCAATTTTCGCTGAAGTACCGACCGGAACCGTACTCTTGCTCACAAGGATTTTCGGCGAAGCGGCAAGCTTAGCGATTTCTTCGGAAACCGTTAAGATATGTCTGAGGTCGGCAGAACCGTCTTCTTGCTGAGGAGTGGGAAGACAGAGGAAAATGATCTCGCTTTCGTCAACGGCTGTCTTGAGCGAGGTAGTGAACCGGAGCCTTCCCTCGTGCATGTTATGCCGGACAAGCTCCTCCAACCCCGGCTCATAAATGGGCACTGTGCCCTTATTGAGAGTGGAAATCCGCCGTTCATCAATATCCATGCACATCACGTCGTTGCCCGTGTCTGCAAAGCACGCGCCCTGCACGAGTCCGACGTAGCCTGTACCTATAATAGAGATATTCATAAAGAGAGATGAAAATGCAATTTAGAGACTTCTGAAAAATAGAATTACGATGTCATTCCGAGCGCAGCGAGGAATCCCGTTCTTATTCCACTGGGATTCCTCACCCTAAACAACAGGGTTCTCCCGAAGGGACTCCTTCGGAGGGAATGACATCAACAGTACTGTGTCATTCCGAGGAGCAAAGCGACGAGGAATCGTTCGACTGAGCTCACGACGAAGTCTCGTTTTTTTCGTTCAAATTCAAGTGGGAGATCCCTCGTTCGCCGCGGCGAACTCGGGATGACACTATTCTGAGAATTTTTCAGAAGTCTCATTTATGTTCTTCCACCCAGGAGCTTCTTCAAGGTCTTCAAAATACCGCTTCCGACAAGCTTGTCGGCTTGCGAAACAACTTTCTTGATCACCAGCAATACGTCTTCTTCTCCCGCCCAGTGTTTTTGAATGATCCGCGGTCCGGTTTTATTGATGAGTTTGTTCAGCACCCATACCGTCAGGACGATGTCCTCCATGTATCCGGCCGGGCCGATAATTCCTTCGGGGAACAGATCGAGCGGGAGAATGAAATAGGCGACGGCAAATCCAAGAACGGCTTTAAGTTCTACCGGAACTTTCGGCTCGGCTATTAATTTGACCAACAGATGGAAGAAATCCGGAGCGAGCAGGATATATTTCGCATGTTTGTGGCGTTTGCCGGTCTTCGATTTTAACCATGCGTCAACGCTCGCGCGCAGTTTCTTATAAAAACCGGTGTTCGTATGCATATATCCTCTTGACAATAATACTATGAGACCTCTGAAAAATTCTCAGAATAATGTCATCCCGAGTTCGCCGCGGCGAACGAGGGATCTCACCCTTGAATTTGAACGAAAAAAGAGATTCCTCGTCGCTTTGCTTCTCGGAATGACATCCTTTTTCTATTTTTCAGAAGTCTCAAATAATGAAAAG
>DATCJD010000105.1:0-5218 GCA_036507435.1 Bacteroidota bacterium | reverse complement strand
GTCGCGTACCATCGACTCGACGTCTCTTCCGACGTATCCCACCTCGGTAAATTTCGACGCTTCAACTTTAATAAACGGCGCATGGGCAAGTTTTGCGAGCCGCCGCGCGATTTCCGTTTTCCCCACGCCGGTCGGTCCGATGAGGATGATATTGTTCGGCATGATCTCTTCGCGGAGATGTTCCGGAGCGTTCAGCCGCCGCCAGCGGTTGCGTAACGCGATCGCAACGGATTTCTTCGCGTTATTCTGTCCGATAATATATTTATCAAGTTCGGCTACAATTTGCCGCGGGGTAAGTTCTTGGGGTGCTTTGTTATTGGTCATAGTATATGGTAGAGGTACATTGTTGCGTGTCTCGAAGGCTCTTACAATTCTTCAATATGAAAATTTTTATTTGTATAGATACAAATATCGCCGGCAACGTCTAGGGACTCCCTGACAATGTCTTTCGCGTCGAGTTGCGTATGCTTGACGAGCATCCGGGCGGCGGCAAGGGCGAAGCTCCCGCCGGACCCGACGGCAATAATGCCGTCATCCGGCTCGATAACATCGCCTGTTCCGGAGAGAATCAGCGCATGGTCTTTATCCAGCACAGCGAGCATGGCTTCCAATTGGCGGAGATATTTATCGGTGCGCCAGAGCTTTGCCAGCTCCACGGCCGCGCGCACAAGCTGTCCTTGGTGCTGTTCCAACTTCTCTTCAAACCGTTCCAGAAGACTAAAAGCGTCTGCCGCGGAACCCGCAAACCCGACGAGCACGGAATCCTTATACAGCTTACGGATTTTATTGGAGTGCTGTTTCATGATTGTCGTGCCGACGGTGACTTGCCCATCGCCTCCAATGGCGACTTTACCGTTATGGCGAATGCCAATAATCGTTGTAGCATGAATTTGAGTTGTATTCATGGAGATGTTTGAGAAAGTGAGAAATGATTAATAAAGGCTTTTGAAAAATTCTCAGAATAATGTCATCCCGAGTTCGCCGCGGCGAACGAGGGATCTCACCCTTGAATTTGAACGAAAAACGAGACTTCGTCGTGAGCTCAGTCGAACGATTCCTCGTCGCTTTGCTCCTCTCCCGAAGGGATGCCTACGGCAGGAATGACATCGTAATTCTATTTTTCAGAAGTTTCTAGTACTTTTTCCGGAGGCGAGCAATAGGCACGCCAAGCTGTTCCCGGTATTTTGCTACTGTCCTGCGTGCAATATGAATGCCCTCTTTTTTCAGTATCTCGGCGATCTTATCGTCATTCAGAGGGAGTTGTGGGTTTTCTGTTGCCATAATCTCGGTGATTTTTTGTTTCACCATAACGTTGGAGATATCTTCGCCAGATTCAGATTCCAGCCCAGAGGTAAAATAGTATTTCAGGGGAAACACTCCGAATTCCGTCTGAACATATTTATTGCGCACGACCCTGCTGATTGTTGAGATATCGACACCGACAATATCCGCTACCTCGCGATAGATCATCGGTTTGATCATCTCGCCTTCTTCGAACCACTGGCGTTGTTTATCAACAATAGCTCGCATGACCTTCATGAGTGTTTCCCGGCGCTGGTGCAAACTGGCAATAAACCACTTCGCCGACTCAAATTTTTTCTTGATAAAATCCTTTGCGTCTCGCGGGGTTTTTTTATTTTTTGCCGACGCGAGTTCTTTGTACTCCCGGTTCAAGCGCAAGGGGGGGACATTCCGGTCGTTCAGGATAATCACAAAATCACCGTCGTCCTTTTGGACGATATAATCCGGTGTCACATAGTTTTCCTGAGCGCTGAACTCGCCTTCACCCGGTTTCGGGTTCAGATGCTGGACAACCTCGATCGTTTGTTTCAGTGTTTCTTTGGAAATATGCAGTTTTTCGGCGATGCTGTCAAAACGCTTGAGCTTAAAATCTTCGAAGTGCTCCAGAAGAATTTTAACGGTAATCTCTTTTAATGCCGGGTCGATTTTTGAAGCTTTGACCTGTGCGGAGAGACATTCCTGCAGTGACCGCGCGGCGACTCCTGCAGGTTCTAACAACTGAATGCGTTGTATTACTTTTTCTGCCTGCTCGACCGTGAGAGTAGTACCTAAGCCAAGATTGAGATCCTGCACAATAAGAGCGAGGTCGCGGCGCAAGTAGCCGTCCTCATCAATGTTGCCGATAATTTCTTCCGCGAGCAGAATATCATCCTCATCGGCATTATTCTGTAGGCGGAACTGTGTGAGGAGTCGTTCGGAGAGAGGGATAACACTGGGTACCGGGGATTCGTAGCCGTCATCATCCGCGGTGGAGCGGGTGGACGCCGGACTCTTATACCCTTCGAGGTCGTCGTTCAGGTAATCATCAATGGTATACTCATCTTCTCCGTCTACTGCATCCGTTTCTACTTCAGACGCTTCTTGGTCGAGCGTTTGATCCATATCCTCGTCAACTTCGAGGATAGGGTTAAGCTCCAATTCCATCTTCACGCGTTGCTCCAGAGACAGCGTAGGGAGCTGTAGGAGCTTCAGGTATTGAACCTGTTGCGGGGTGAGCTTAAGCCCAAGTCTGAGTTGTTGTGAAAGATTAAGCATTGTGCTCTTTGAAGCCGTCCATGTTCACATTCACCCGCTCGCGCACCGAGCGACTGGCGTCGGAAAATTCTTGGTACCATTCCGCGCCGAATTCCCGTGTCAAGGAATCCTGTAAAAAGTCCGAAAGATATATCCCTTCGCGTTCGCCGCGCTCCAGGGCTGGGGCACACTCGGCGAGAAATTCATATCTCAGGCGCTTGCGTTCCGTCCCGTCAATCCGTATGGGAAAATGGTGGCACGAGATTGGCTTACGCCACTGGATTTCGCCGTTCAGGTATGCTTTTTCGAAGGAACACCGTGCGATACCATCTTCGAACGTGACAAAGACACAAGCGCGGTGATTCACGCAGGTGGTTGAAAACTCTCCCGGCTGGCCCTCGAATAAGCCTTGTTCATTAATTGTATGGAGGTGTTCCTGGCTGAGGTATTTTTTTACCGCGGGGAAGGCATTGCGTATTTCATCAATCTCACGATCGAGCAAGGGGGCGCCCATGCCGCCCTGCAGGGTACAGCAAGCGCCTTTACAGCGTCCGAGGTCGCAGGCAAACTTCGTAGTGGCAATGGAGCCGTCCACAACTGTTTCTTGGATGAGGAACATAAAAAGGCAATACGTTTCAGTGCGTGCATGTGTTTGTGCTCATGTAGTATAAGTAATTTTTGGAAAAGGCAAAAGGAGACGGCTAAATCGGTCATATTATCGCTCTATTAAGGATAATTATTCTTATATCATGTATGAGAAACATGTACATTGATTCATTCTTTCTCACTTGCGTTGTCAACCGTTCTGATAGAGCTGTTGTCTAATGTATGCAGTCACCACAAGGAAAATCCGGAATGCCCGTTGCTGACGTTCAGCAATTAATTGAAAAGGCACAAGAGGGTAGTCATGAAGCGTTTCGAATCTTGGTTGAGCGGCATATGAAACAAGCCTACAACCTCGCCTACGGCTTTTTGCATGACCACGACGACGCACAAGACGTAACGCAGGAATCATTCGTGCGAGCGTATCAATCCATTGCGTCGTTTCGGATAGAATCGGAGTTCGGGACATGGCTCTATCGAATTGTTCATAACACCGCTCTAAACCGTTTGAGACAACGAAAGACCATATTAGGGCGCAGTGTCGGATTGGATCACCCGCTTGCGGGACGTGCGGAAAGCGAGAGCAGTTCATCCGACCGGCGGGAAGTTCAAATACATATCGAGAGAGCGCTCCACGAACTGCCGACACTCCAACGCTCCGTTGTCATTCTCCGACATTTGGAAGGGTTGTCCACACGACAAGTCAGCCAGATTCTTGGATGCACGGAGGGGACGGTCAAAACGCATCTACACCGCGGCTTGAAGAAAATGAAGAAACTGCTCGATTTTATTCACAGGGAATCGTCATGAAATCACCTAAACATATTCAAGACCTGTTGTACGAATTCCACCGGGGTGAATTACCGGTGGACGAACGCCGCAGGGTCGAACAGCATCTCGCAAGCTGTGAACGATGCGCGACATCTGCCAAAGAAATACTCGAACTGGTGAATGCCGTTCCGATTTCTTCTGCGAAACCGAGCGAAGCGTTGCCGGAACAGTTTTGGAATTCATTCTCGTATGCCGTTGTCAACCGTGTCCGTAGCGCGGAACGCCTCGAGCCGGCGCGGAAGATTTCTTTCGGTGAGTATTTGCAATCGGTGCTCGTCTATCAGCGACGGGTGTTTACTGCGCTTGCCGTAGGAGTCGCCGTTGTTGCCGTAGTAGTCTTGACGCGGCAATTCGGAGTTGTGGGCGATCCGGATACAGAGCGCGTAACGCAAGCGCAATCCGAGACGGAAACGCCGACCGTACAAGATCGTCTTGGACACTATTTTCGCAAGTCGCAAATCCTGATGGTGGGGCTGATGAATATGAAATCCGAAAACGGCGACGGTCTCGACTTAAGCATCGAAAGTGCGGCATCTCGCGAATTATTACAGGAGGCTCGTTTCTTGAGCGAGCAGAACATGGACGAGCGAACAAAACGGCTTGTGACAGATTTGAAAAAAATTCTGATTGAACTTGCCAACATCGAAGCGATGTACGACCTTCCGGATATCGAAATTCTGCGAGCCGGCATCCGCCAGGAAAATCTCCTGTTTAAACTGCGGATGGGAGAGCAAGGTTACGACTCGGGCTCGCAGTCTTCATCCAATTCAACCGAACAGCAAAACAATTCTTCTCAAAAAGGTGAATCATTATGAAAAACATCAGATTGCAACTTCTCGTAACCGTTGCCGTGCTCACTCACACCGTCCTCGCACAGCCGCGTACGCCGTTGCCAGACGTGCCTGCGATGCAGGAATTAGAAATGCTCGCGCCAAAGTTGGAATGGCTCTCATCACCGGCATTTTCAGCTGACCTTATCCGGCTTGAACGAGAGCTTGCCGGTATGGGCCCCCGCTTGGCGGGCATTCCTGCGGCAACCCTGTCGCGGTGGGACGCTGAAATGGCGTTGGCAGGTAGACAGGGCATGATGCTCACACCGCCGCCAATAATGTGGAGTTCTCCGGACATGCTTGCAGAGTTATCTCTGCTCGAGAACGACCCGCCGCAACAGGATCCCGGTTATCAAACGTATAAAGACGGGTATAATCTTATTTTGCAGGAAAAATGGGAAGATGCGCGCAAGAAACTT
>DATCJD010000104.1:0-10984 GCA_036507435.1 Bacteroidota bacterium | reverse complement strand
GGGATCACTGGAATCATAGCGAAGCTCGGTTGGTTTCGGCGCTGGTATTTAGTCGTCCTTGGCGGCATCCTGCTTGGAATCCCTACCGCCGGGCTTTCTTCTCTGATTTCGGCTTACGTCTTCGGAGGCGTAACAATGGGCGCGGCTGATTTTATAGTACTTTTTTTTCGCTCTCAGGGTTTCACACTCCATGAGAGCACTCTCCTTCAGGCATTTATCATGGACCCGGCAGATAAGGTGATGACTTTCCTTATCGTCTTTGCACTTACACGAAATTTACCCAGCCGGTTGCTCGCTCGCTTTCCGGGCGTAAGAAATATACAATCCAGTCAACCCGACCTCAATGCGCCTTGATATCCTTTCAAAAGCTTCTCTCGTTTTTTTACTCCTTATCTCCGCGTTTCTCTTTGACTGGAAGATAAATCTTCTCCTTGTAACATTCCTCATCGGTACTGGCTTGGTGCTGATTTTTTTACAGAAGGAGCACGCCAAAAGCCGGTCAACTTTTCGCAGGTTTGTGCTCTATGTCGTCACGCTTATTTTTCTTACAACCATGCTCAATGGGATATTTCTTAAAGAAGGTCCCGTCGTTGAACACATCGTGGGCATATCACTGTATGCAGAAGGCTTGACCTTCGGTATCACCACCGGCGCTCGGCTCGCGGTTATTTCACTTTCGCTCCTGCTTTTCTTTATCACTACTCCGATACGAGAATTGATTCGGTTTTTTCAGAGGGTCGGATTACCCGCGCCGCTTATTGTTATTCTATTTCTTGCTTTACATTTTGTCGCACAGTTGCCCGTTCGCATCAATCAAATTTTTACCGCTCAAGAAGCGCGGGGAGCGCCCGTGCGCGGTAAAATGTTCGCGAGAACGAAGGCATTCATCAGTGTACTGTTCCCACTTGTGCTTTCTTCAATTTCTGAAACGCTCGAACGGGGCGTCGCACTGGACGCACGCGGATTTCGCGGAGAACTCTCGTCTGTCTCTCATATGCCTTTTGCGACATCTTCGAAACTGTTGAGCGGCATTATTCTTCTCCTCAGTATTGCACTCATTATTTTTTCTCTACTTCGATGAATCCGGAAATTTCATTAGATACGTTTTCACATCGTTACTCACCGACTGCTGAGTGGGTATTATCAGATTTAACATTCGACATTCCGCGCGGTTCTTGTTGCGTCCTCTTGGGCAGTACCTCCTCCGGTAAAACCACTTTGCTTCATGCAGTTTCCGGCTTGCTGGGGAAATATCACCGCGCTCTTGAGACGAAAGGAAGCTTCGTCATGGCAGGACGCGATGGCTCATCTATCCCACGCGACATTCTTTTCCCTTCTGTCGGATTAGTAACACAAGACCCGCACGTGATGATCTCAGGAATGCACAATACGGTGGAAGAAGAAATCGCGTTCACATTGCAGAATATTGGGATAGATTCTATAGAAATACATGAAAAGGTCAATGCAGTTCTTGCTCGACTCAAGATACATGAATTAGCTCAACGCCACCCGCTACAGCTCTCTGGGGGCGAAACCCAGCGTGTCGCCCTCGCAACCATCCTTGTGGCAGAACCAAAGATACTCTTGCTCGATGAACCCCGCAATTCCTTAGATAGTCGAGGACAAGATACACTTGCTCACATATTGTTTAATCTCCGCGGACATACGACAGTCATTTTTTCAGATTATGAGATTGATCTGGCGCTCTCTGTCGCCGATTACATCATTGTACTAGACCGGGGCAAATGCATCTATCAAGGCTCAAAAAATAGATTTCTAGAGCGTTTTGAGGAATTTCTTCCGCTAGTGATTTCAGATTCATGGAAAGAGACACTGCCTCTTTTGGTAAAAAAACACCCACCTTCTGCCACAAGTATCAGACGTTTGAAGAAATTGTTTGGATTATCATATGTTTAAGATTGAACGGGTAACATTCTCATATGAAGCTGAACAGCCGGTTCTCCAGAATATTTCATTGGAGGGTAGGCAAGGTGATGTTCTGCTCGTACTAGGACACAATGGCGCCGGGAAAAGCACGTTGTTAAAACTCATGTGCGGAATACTTAAGCCCACGCACGGTACTATCATCATCAACGGTAAGGACACCCGACGTGTCCAGACTGCCGACTTAGCAAAAGAGATTGCGGTAACATTTCAGAATCCCCGCGACCAGATATTTTCATCAACCATCCAAAAGGAAGTCGCGTTCGGACCCCGAACTCTGCTACGCCCCAGCGCTAACTCTCTTGTGGAAAACGCTTTAGAGCTGTTCGAATTTACGCAAGAGCGATCTCTCCATCCCTATGACCTTCCTCTCTCACGACAAAAATTGCTTACTGCCGCGTGCGCCTTTGCTTCCGGTTCGCCAATATTGGCTTTCGATGAGCCAAGCGCGGGCCTTTCAATTCCAGAGCGAAGGATACTTCTCAATAACCTTACAAAGGAAAAAGCGGGCAAGCTTCTTCTTATTATTTCACATGACCTGGATTTATTTTTGCCTCTTGCAACCCGCGTGTTTGTTTTTCACCAAGGAAGACTCATGGCTGATGAAGCTCCCGAACACATTAAACAAAACGAAAACTTTCTGAGGAAAGCATCACTCAAACTACCGCTTTCAATGCGACTGCAAAAAGCGCTGACTTCTTGAATAGTTGAAATTATTTCAGAGAGGAATACATCATGATAGACCCTGCGTCACTTGCTCCACGAGAACTCTACCAGCTTATGATTAACTGTGTTATCCCACTCCCGATTGCGCTGGTCACATCGCTCTCCCCGCAGGGAGTTGTGAATGCCGCCCCGTTCAGCTTTTTTAATGCTGTCTCAGGCGCGCCCCCTATCTTGATGATCTCGGTCGGAAAACGCAAAGGAGTGCAGAAAGACACTTCGTCGAACATACTGCATTCGAAGGAATTTGTTGTTCACATCGTGAACGAAACAATCGCTGAACAAATGAACATCACCTCTGCAAGCGTGTCTCCTGACGAAAGCGAAATTGTGCGCGCAGGCTTTACGCTTATTCCTTGCAGTAAAATAAAAACGCCGAGAATTGTCGAAAGCCCGGTACATATGGAGTGCAAACTTGTTCAGCATGTCGAGCTTGGCGATGGCGCTGTTGATGTAATTTTTGGGGAGGTCGTTGCTCTACACCTACAGGATGGATTGTTGAAAGACGGAAGAATTGATCCAGCGGACGTACGGGCTATCGGGAGGTTGGGAGGAATGCAGTACTGTAGGACGCGTGATACGTTCGAAATGCAACGGCCGTTGTAACCTATCGTTGCGGTATTGCGATGCGGTCTCCCGCTTTTAATCCATCAGGCAGGTCGTTGATTTCTTCGAGTTGTTTTACGGTCACGCCGTATTTTTTGGCAAGATCCCACAGCGTGTCGCCCCTCTTCACCTGATGGTATACCATATCCGCAGAAGCAAAAGATAATGCTTCAGGACGAGAAATGTTCCCATTGACGTTACCGCTTTGAATAATAGTAGCTCGTTTGTCGGGTTCACTGTAAATCGCGAGAGCTTGTCCGGGATAAATTCTCGAAGTACGCAACGAGTTCCACGTTTTTAAGTCGGCGATGCTTACACCATGCTGTTTCCCAATTTTTTCTAGCGTGTCGCCGTTCCGAATAATATATTGTTTCCAACCGGGTTGGGTTTGAGAAGGAGCGGTACCTGATATCGTTCCGTTTGAACTAACCTGTTTTGGTTTTTCAATGCGAAAGTTTTGTTTTTCTGTAAAAGACAAACCGTCTATGGATTTCAAGGCAGAGGCTTTCGCTCCATCTACCCACACAAGAATTTGTTGATTCACACGGAGTATGCTTCCGTAGGCAATATCGTTCCAGTTCCTGATGTCGCTTGCCCGCACCCCGTACCACTCAGCAATGTGTCCAATCGTATCTCCCCGTTTGACGCGATAGACTAATTTCTCCTTCCCCGAAGGAGAAGTCGTCTTTTTTATTGAGGGCTTGCTGGCGCTTGAAGCTTCCTTTTTTGCGACGTATGTTTTCATCCCATCAAAGTCCATGCCCTGCACCTTGCCGCCATCGCCGAATGGGACCTTTTTCCCTCCGGGCATGATTTCCTTCGGTAAAGGAATAGCCAGACGAGTGCCAATCGCCAGCTTCCTGCTGTCTTTGACCTTGTTGGTTTCTTGCAGTAGGGAAGCAGTGAGACCGTACCGGTAAGCGATAGTTGAAAGCGTTTCACCTTTCTTGACCGTATGGATAGACCAGTCACGTTTTTGGTCGTCCGGTATTTGAGCATACTGTTGCGTAAAGGCTTCCGCTTTACCCAAGGGGATCCTTAGTTTATACCCCGTAACCCCTGGCGGTGTACACCACTGAAGTAATTCAGGATTGAGTTCTTTTAACGTTTTCACATCGGTCGAAGCGCATTTTGCAAGGACACTCAAATCCACACAGTCATCAAGCGTTACAACGTCATAGGCAAGCGAATCTGCGGGCGTAATGCCATGGAAACCATATTGTTCCGGGTTATTCGCCATCCGGACAACAGCAATATATTCTGGCACATAATTGCGTGTTTGCCGCGGAAGGAAGGACCTCATACCCCAATAATCGGTTGAACCACTGCGCCTGATAGCTTTGTACACATTCCCGGCGCCGGAATTGTAGGCGGCAAGAACAACGTGCCAGTCGCCAAATTCAGAAAACAAATCCTTCATGTGACGCGCCGCCGCCCGTGTTGATTTCTCAAAATCGCGGCGTTCATCATACCACCAGTTACCGCGCAATCCGTACATTCGCCCCGTACCGGTCATAAATTGCCATAATCCGACTGCCTTTGCCCACGAACGTGCATCCGGGCGAAGGCCGCTTTCGATCATCGATAAGTAAATAAGTTCTTCGGGGACTTGTTCTTCCTTGAAAATACGCTTCATCATAGGGAAGAACTTCCCCGATACTTCAAGCCACTTCTCAAAATGGAGGCGGCCGCGCTCACCCATAAAAAATGCAATGTTCCGCTCTACATGCTCATTTACAGGCAATGGTACAGATGTTCCGGTGATCACTTCTTCCGGAATATCCACTGTGCTGATATCTACTTTTTCAATAATCTCATTAAGCTTTTCCCGTAAGGCAAATACCGATGCTTCCGGACTTACGTCGCCAATGCTGGCGATATACTTCTCGTAGTCTTCAATAACGTTTTGACTCAAATCGGTAAATTCTTTGTTTGCTTCGATACCCGGCAGGTAACTTAATTCATCGAGGACGTGAATAGCATACTCAAACTCCTCTGCGCACAACGTCGAATCCTTCGCTTCTTGCGCTGAAAGCGCGGCGAGATAATGTTGGCGGGCTTCCTCAAGTTGCTCTGATATAAATGTTTCATGACCGGCAAGAGAATCAGCCGCAACGCTGAACGTATCAAAGTTGACGATGGTCAGGGAATCAAGAAAAAACTGCGAATCACTCTGGGAAGTTGAGAGAGCCTCGGTAGAAATCTCGGACGGGAGTTGCGGAGTAACAACAGTAAGCGGTTGATTGCTCTGCGATGAATCGGCGCCGGAAGCTTTCGTAACGTCAGTGCGAACCGTATCTTGGGACGAACAACCCAACAAGAGACTTCCTATAGCAAACAGAAAAAATCGATTCATTCGCACCAGAGGATAGAGTGTTTGGTTTTCTTTAAGATACGCTATCCTGAAAAAACATGCAAGGAGTTTCGAACGAATGTGAGGACTTCAAACAACTTTGATGACTCTTGTCACCGCATTGCTTTTGTCGGCTAAAACCTACAGTGGGATATTACCGTGTTTCTTTTTGGGATTGGAATCAACCTTGTTTTCTAAAATGTGAAGCGCCCTAATAAGCTTTGGTCTTGTTTCGCTAGGGAGAATCACCTCGTCAATGTATCCTCGTTCGGCGGCTACATACGGATTCGCAAATTTCTCTCGGTACTCCAGGACTTTCTGCTCCAGCGCCTGTTCTTTATCGGCGGCTTGGTCAATTTCCTTCTTGAAAATAATCTCCACAGCCCCTTTCGGGCCCATCACGGCGATTTCCGCGCTGGGCCAGGCGTAGTTCATATCCCCGCGTATATGCTTGGAATTCATCACATCATACGCCCCGCCGTACGCCTTCCTCGTGATCACCGTAATGCGAGGCACTGTCGCTTCGCAAAACGCGTACAGGAGCTTCGCGCCGTGTTTGATGATCCCACGCCATTCTTGCTCTGTGCCGGGCAAGAAACCGGGGACATCCTCAAACACAATGAGAGGAATGTTAAAAGCATCACAAAAACGGACAAATCTCGCGGCTTTTAAGGAAGAGTCAATATCCAAAACGCCGGCTAACACCGCAGGCTGGTTGGCGACAACACCGATAGACTTACCGCCGAGCCGTCCCAATCCTACAATAATATTTTGTGCGTAATGGCTATGGATTTCAAAAAAATCACCCTTATCGAGTACACGCTTGAGTATATCGTGCATATTATAAGGCTTGTTAGGGTTTTCAGGAACGATGGTATTGAGCGAGCTGTCCATTCGGGCTGGGACATCACCTAAGTCAACGGAAGGCGCATCATCAAGATTATTCGAAGGTAGATAGCTCAGCAATTTTTTGATGGATTCAATGCAGTGAACTTCATTCTCGCAGGCAAGATGCGCTACACCGCTTTTCGACGCGTGCGTCATCGCGCCGCCAAGCTCCTCAAAACTGACGTCTTCGTGCGTCACCGTTTTTACGACATTGGGACCTGTCACGAACATATAGCTCGTATTTTTCACCATAAAAATAAAATCGGTCATGGCAGGGGAATACACCGCCCCGCCTGCGCAGGGTCCCATCACCGCTGAAATCTGGGGTACCACTCCGGAAGCAAGTACATTGCGAAGAAAAATATCCGCATAGCCTCCGAGGCTTACGACTCCCTCCTGTATACGCGCTCCACCAGAATCATTCAGCCCAATGATTGGAATGCCGAGTTTTAGCGCCATATCCATGATTTTACAGATCTTCTCTGCGTGGGCTTCCGATAATGATCCGCCAAAAACAGTAAAATCCTGACTAAACACGGCAACCGGCCTTCCGCCGATGCGTCCAAATCCGGTAATAACTCCGTCGCCTAAGAACTTCTGTTTTTCAAGCCCAAAATCATTGCTTCGGTGCTGGACAAACATACCGATTTCTTCAAAGCTATCAGAGTCGAGCAATAAATCTATTCGCTCCCGTGCTGTGAGCTTTCCCTTCTTATGCTGATCTTCGATTCGTTTTTCTCCTCCACCCCGCAGGGCTTTCTCCAGCAATTCCCGAAGTTTTTGAATGTCGTCTTGTTTCATGTGGCGTTCCGCCTTGGTAGGTGTTCTTGAGAGTGACAACGTGAGACTTAATATAGGAAAGGTGCGAAGCGAAAGCAACTGAGAGCAAAAAAAAATCCGCAGTCGACTTTAAGAAAAAGCCGAACTGCGGATGAGAGATACTAAAATAAGTTTTAGGGACGGTTTGAAACGTTGCGTGTTTGCATCCCCGTTGTAACGGACTCTTCTCCCCCATTGCCGCCGTATGCAAGCGCAACATCGGGTTCGAATTCTTCACGTGCTTTATTCGAGTTGGGTGATTCGACGGGTGACTTCTCTTTTGAGAAGAATGAATACATGGCGGGAATCACGAACAGCGTCAATCCGCCCGAAAAGACAAGACCCCCGATGACCGCTAAACCCATTGAGACACGGCTTTCGGCTCCCGCTCCTAAGGCAAGCGCTACAGGAAGAAATCCACAAATCGTTGAGAGGCTCGTCATGACAATAGGACGAAGCCGTGCGACCGCCGCGCCTCGCACAGCCTCAAGGATGGAAAGACCGGCTTCTTTGCGCTGGTTGGCAAATTCTACGATAAGGATACCGTTCTTCGTTACTAATCCAATAAGCATGATAATACCGATCTGGCTGAAAATATTGAGCGATTGGCCGAAATACCAGAGCGAGAACAACGCACCCGCTAACGCCAAGGGAACTGTAAGCAGAATGACGAACGGGTCTATAAAGCTTTCGAACTGAGCCGAAAGAACCAAATAGATTAACACGAGAGCTAATACAAACGCGAAGACCATGCTGGAAGAAGTTTCGACAAGGTCACGAGACGCGCCGTCGAGCGATGTGGTATAGGTTTCGTCCAGTACTTTTTTTGAAACTTCATCCATCGCCTTGATGCCATCGCCGAGGGTATAGCCCGGGGCGAGTCCAGCCGATATTGTTGCCGCCGAATACCGGTTAAACCGGTACAGTTGCGGAGGCCTGCTGTCTTCGGATAATGTGATCAGGTTATCAAGTTGTATAAGTTTCCCTTCTCTGTTTCGGACAAAGAGCGACCGTAAGTGAAGCGGCTCGTTCCGGTCTTCTCGCGTCAATTGGCCTATCACTTGATATTGCTTCCCATTCATGATAAAATAGCCGAATCGTTGTCCGCTTAGTGCAAGCTGTATCGTCTGCGCGATGTCGCTTACCGAGACTCCAAGCGAACGCGCCTTCTCACGATTGATACTGACACGCAATTCCGGCTTATTAAATTTCAAATTCACATCGACAATAGTAAATGCCGGATGATTATTGGCTTCTTCCAAAAATGTCGGGATAATTTCTTTCAGCTTTTCAATGCTTGACGTCTGAAGGACATATTGTACCGGAAGCCCGCCTCTCATGCCGCCGACGGAAATCGTTTGATCTTGCGACGCGAATGCACGTGCCCCCGTATAGGTCCGAACGGTTCGCGCTAAATCATCGGCAATCTGCTGTTGTGTGCGTTCACGCTGTTCTTTGTCTTTCAGCGCGATATTCACAAAGCCGGAATTAACGGAGCCGGACCCGAATCCCGGAGAGGTCATCGCATAAATGGTTTCGCGTTCAGGGACTTGTTCCATCACACTGCTCGCCAATTGCAACATGTAGTTATCCATATATTCAAATGAGACACCCTCGGGAGCTGTCGCTCTCACACGCACAGTCGAGCGGTCTTCTAATGGCGCAAGCTCAGAAGGGAGTAACATTCCAAACCCGACGATCATCACAATCGCCGCCGCCATGATACCGATTGCGATTTTGCGTTTCTTCAAGAAATTACCAAGCGCCTGTTGATACCAATCGTTAAACCGGACAAAAAACGGCTCTGTTTTGTGATAAAACCAGCTGTGTCCTTTCTTGCTCGCCAGCACGCGCGCGCTCATCATCGGGGTAAGAGAAAGCGACACAAATGCCGAGATGATCACCGAGCCGGCAATAACGACGCCGAATTCACGGAATAAACTTCCTGTCAGTCCGCCAAGAAAGACAATCGGGAAGAAAATGATCACAAGGGCGATTGTCGTTGAGATGATAGCAAGATAAATTTCAGAAGACCCCTTATACGCCGCCTCGTACGAATTCATTCCTCGTTCAAGCTTGGAATAGATATTCTCCAGCACGACAATAGCGTCGTCCACAACAATACCGATCGCCAATACAAGTCCGAGAAGTGTCAGCACGTTAATGGAGAATCCCGCCGCATACATGACGAAAAACGTTCCGATAATAGATATAGGGATTGCTATAACGGGGATCAGCGTGGTGCGCCAATCGCGCAGGAAGAGGAAGATCACTAGGATCACAAGCCCAAAAGCGATCATCAGCGTCTCTTCTACTTCAGAGATAGAGCGGCGGATATACTTGGTGACGTCGAAACCAATCGCCAATTCGATATCCGGAGGAAGGTCTTTCTTGATTTGCTCGATACGCTTGTAAAATTCGTCGGCAATCGAGACATGGTTCGCGCCGGGCTGTGGGGTCACAGCAACAGCAACCATCGGGATGCCGTCGCGCCGGAAGATTGTCCGTTCGTTCTCTGCGCCTAATTCCACTTTGCCGACATCCTGAAAGCGGACGACATTACCGCCTGTCTCCTTGATAATCAGCTTACCAAATTCATCCGGATTGGTGAGCCTGCCCATCGTTCGGACAGTGAGTTCGGTTTTGTAGCCTTCAATTCTACCGGAAGGAAGTTCTACGTTTTCCGATACGAGCGCCGTCAGGACGTCGCGCGGCGTTAGCCCATAGGCGGCAAGTTTCGAAGGGGAAATCCACAGCCGCATCGAGTACCGCTTCTCACCCCAGATACGGACTTCGCTGACGCCCGGTATTGTCTGCATACGCTCTTTAATCATGTCGTTCGCAATGCCGCTTAATTCAAGCTGGTCGCGCTTCTCACTTCGCACTGACGCGCTGACAATCGGGCTGGCATCGGCGTCGGATTTCGAAACAATTGGTGGCTCGGCGTCGGGCGGAAGATTTCTCATGGCACGCGAAACGCGGTCGCGTACGTCGTTCGCCGCCGCTTCGAGGTCGACTCCAAGATGAAATTCGACGCGGACATTGCTTCTGCCCTCACTGCTCGAAGAGGTCAGTGTGCGAATGCCTGCGACGCCATTCAGTGATTCTTCCAACGGCTCGGTAATCTGCGATTCAATAACATCGGAATTGGCGCCGATGTATGTCGTAGAGACGCTGATAATCGGCGGGTCAATCGCGGGATATTCGCGCACGCCCAGGAACGTAAAGGCAATCACGCCAAAGAGTACAATCCCGATGGACATCACCACAGTAAGCACGGGACGACGAATACTCGTTGCAGAAAGACTCATACGCTGTTCCTTTTAATGAATTTCAGAAACCAAGACTGGAGACCCTGAACGTATTTGCAAAATGCCGGTTGTAATAACAGTATCACCGGGAGCGATGCCAGTTAAAATTTGAATGGTGTCCGATGTACGGATACCCGTTTCAACAGGTTGAGACTCTGCAATACCGTTCTTGTACACAAATACTCTCTGTCCCGAAATATCCGGGATAAGAGCTTCGCTCGGAATGGTCAGTGCGTTCGTAATTCGCTGAATGATCAGTTCTACCTCAGCGAACGAGCCTGAAAACAACAAGCCGTCGGGATTTGGGCTTGTTGCGCGAAGCAAGAGAGTCCGGGTTGCC
>DATCJD010000103.1:0-5409 GCA_036507435.1 Bacteroidota bacterium | reverse complement strand
ATCTGGACGCGCGCCACAAGCCGTATCTCAGAAAAACTCATCGACGACCTCCAGCACGACCGCGAGGGTTTCAACTCGCTCTATATGATGGTCGATTCCGGCGCACGCGGTTCGAAAGAACAGGTACGCCAGTTGGCAGGTATGCGCGGGTTGATGGCGAAACCGCAGAAAAGCCTCTCCGGCGCGACGGGCGAGTTGATCGAGAACCCCATCATTGCGAACTTCCGCGAGGGCTTGTCGATTTTGGAATACTTTATTTCAACGCACGGCGCTCGTAAGGGCCTTGCCGATACCGCATTAAAGACAGCCGATGCAGGCTACCTGACCCGCCGTCTCATCGACGTCGCGCAGGACGCCATCATCGCAGAGGAAGATTGCGGCACCATCCGCGGCGTGCTGACGGGTGCATTGAAGGAAGGCGAAGACGTGAAGGAGCCGCTCGCCGAGCGTATCCTCGGCCGCGTATCCGTGCAGGATGTGTACGACCCGATTACGAACGAGGTTATCGTCGAGGCGGCGGAAGTGATTGACGAAGAGAAGTCGCAGAGAATTTCCGAAACGTCCATCGAGGCGGTGGAGATTCGCTCAGCCCTCACGTGCGATTCGCGCAGGGGCTTGTGCGCTAAGTGTTACGGCAGGGATTTGACGACCGGCAAACTGGTCGACCCCGGTACGGCGGTCGGCGTTATCGCCGCTCAGTCCATCGGCGAGCCCGGCACGCAGTTGACGCTTCGAACATTCCACACGGGCGGCACGGCGAGCTTGATCGCCGCGCAGTCCCAGATTGTCTCGAAGTTCGACGGCAAGGTGAAATTCGAAGGGCTGAAGTCGATTGAAATCGGCGAAGAAGGCGAAAAGAAGTTCATCGCATCGGGGCGCAGTGGCGTTGTGTTGGTTATTGATGAAGACAACCGCGTGCTGACGAAGTACGACGTCCCTTACGGCGCAATCCTCTTGGTTGCCAACAACCAAATGGTACAGCGCGGCGAAATGATTTACGAGTGGGATCCGTACAACGCCGTGATTATTTCCGAGCACCCCGGCGTGATCAAGTACATCGACCTGAAAGAAGGGATGACCTTCCGCGAGGAACCCGACGAGCAGACGGGACACATTCAGAAGGTCGTGATCGACAGCCGCGAGAAGAGTCTTATTCCGGCGATTACGGTTGTCAACCAAAAAGGCACAAAGATTGCCAGTTACCCGATTCCGACCCGCGCTCACTTACATGTGGACGACGGAGAAGAGATCAAAGCAGGCACGGTGCTGGTGAAAATTCCGCGCGATATCGGCAAGACGCGCGATATCACGGGCGGCTTGCCGCGCGTGACGGAGTTGTTCGAAGCACGGCGTCCGGGCGACCCGTCAGTCGTCTCGGAAATTGACGGCACGGTGACCATCGGCCAGCCCAAGCGCGGTTCGCGCGAAGTACACGTCACTAGCCACGACGGGAAGGACAAGCGCACGTACCTCGTCCCGCTCGGCAAGCACATCCTTGTGCAGGATAACGACGTGGTGCACGCGGGCGAACGGCTTTCCGCCGGTTCCATCGACCCGCACGACATCCTCCGCATCAAAGGCACGACGGCAGTGCAGGAGTATCTGGTGAACGAAATCCAGGAAGTGTACCGTATGCAGGGTGTCAAGATCAACGACAAGCATATTGAAGTCATTGTCCGGATGATGATGCAGAAGGTTCGCATCGCCGACCCGGGCGAGACCCGTTACCTCGAAGGGGATAACGTCGATAAGGCGAAACTCCAGGACGAGAACGACAGCCTGAAGGGCAAGGTGGTGGTAGTCAGCAAGGGCGATTCGAAGCTCAAAAACGGACAGGTCACGACGAAGAAGTCCGTCCGTGAAATCAACGCCGACCTCCGTAAGAAGACGAAGAAAGTAGCGGAAGTGGAAGACGCCGATTCGGCAACGTTTGAGCCGATTTTACTGGGTATTACTCAGGCGTCGCTTACCACTGACAGCTTTATTTCGGCGGCTTCATTCCAGGAAACGACGAAAGTACTGACCGACGCCGCCATTGAGGGCAAAGTAGATTACCTGCTTGGTCTCAAGGAAAACGTTATCATGGGGCATCTCATCCCTGCAGGCACGGGACAGAAGAAATTCCGTAACGTCATCGTCAGTTCGACTGAATCGTCGAATGAGCAGACCCCGGTCATCGACGGGGGAACTGAGGAGCCGAGGGAACGGAAGAAAACGAAGGTTCTCGCATCGTAAGGCGGTGTTTCAGTTTCACTAATTCAGCGGTGGTGTCAGGAGTTTCCTCCTGACACAAAGGCTTTTCGGTCAGGACGTAAGTCCTGACCGCACAAATGTAAAGATAGTATTGACAATTTTCATAAAAATCCTTATATTAAAAGGCTTTCGCAGAATCGAAGTTAGGTTTAGAATAGGGAGTTTTGATTGCCGACGATTAATCAATTAGTACGATTAAGCCGCGAACGGATTACGTGGAAAAGTAAGTCGCCCGCGTTGCAGGGAAGCCCGCAAAAGCGCGGCGTCTGCACGAGGGTGTATACGACCACGCCGAAGAAACCGAACTCCGCGCTCCGCAAGGTTGCGCGCGTGCGTTTGGTGCACGGCCTCGAAGTGACCGCCTACATCCCGGGCGAAGGACACAACTTGCAGGAGCACTCGATCGTGCTGGTGCGCGGCGGCAGGGTGAAAGACCTTCCCGGCGTCCGCTATCACATCGTGCGCGGCAGTTTGGATACGCAGGGTGTGCAGGACCGCAAGCAAGCGCGTTCAAAATACGGAGCAAAGAAACCCAAGTAAACACGGAAGCACGTTAGAATCTTATGCGCAAGAAACGATCCGGAAAAAGAATTGTTACGCCCGACCCGAAGTTCAACGACTTGATGGTGAGCCGTTTTACCAATTCGCTGTTGAAAGACGGCAAGAAGCATCTTGCCCAGGGAATTTTATACGAGTCGTTCGAGCTGATTCAGGAACGCACGAAAAAGACGCCGTTAGAAGTATTTCGAAAAGCTGTAGACAACGCTTCGCCCTTAATCGAGGTGCGTGCACGTAGAGTCGGTGGAGCTACCTATCAAGTACCCACAGAAGTTCGTCTCGAGCGACGAACCGCTCTCGCTATCCGCTGGTTAATTGCCAACGCTCAGGAACGCTCGGAGAAATCGATGGCGCAAAAGCTCGCCGCGGAATTTATCGCCGCATCGAGCGGTGAAGGCGGCGCAATCAAGAAGAAGGAAGACGTCCATCGTATGGCGGAAGCCAACAAGGCATTCGCCCACTTTAAGTGGTAAGTCGGTTTTTTATTCAGTCAACATTCAGAGAAAGCATGTCAACGGCGGTTTCTCCGGCAGTTGCCGGTGAGCATCGCTGACCCCGTTATCGGGGGTGAAGGAACTGTTATGCCTCGGCAATATTCATTAGAAAAAACACGGAACATCGGCATCATGGCGCACATCGATGCCGGTAAAACGACAACGACGGAACGGATTCTGTTCTACACAGGCAAATTGCACCGCATGGGCGAAGTCCATGACGGCGCGGCGACAATGGACTGGATGGAGCAGGAAAAGGAACGCGGCATCACGATCACGAGCGCGGCGACGACCTGTTTCTGGAACGACCACCGCGTCAATATTATCGACACGCCGGGCCACGTCGATTTTACGATTGAAGTCGAGCGTTCCCTGCGCGTGTTGGACGGCGCTGTGGCGCTGTTCTGCTCGGTCGGCGGCGTGGAGCCGCAATCGGAAACCGTGTGGCGCCAGGCGGACAAGTACGGCGTTCCGCGTATCGCCTTTGTGAACAAGATGGATCGCGCGGGCGCGGATTTTATCGCCGTGGTCGAAATGATGAAGCACCGCCTTTCGGCGAATGCCGTGCCGGTTCAGCTTCCTGTCGGCGAAGGCGAAATGTTCGTCGGTATCATCAACCTGATTACCATGAAGGCGCGGATGTTCCATGAGGATTCTTCCGGTACCACGTGGGACGATATTGATATCCCGGACTCGATGAAGCAAAAAGCGAGCGAGTACCGCATAAAGATGCTCGAAGCCGTTGCCGATGAGGACGATTCGTTGCTCGAAAAGTATCTGAACGGCAAGGAGATTTCGCCCGAAGAAATCCGGGTGGTGCTCCGTCGCGCCACGTTAAAAGTGAGCATTATACCGGTGCTCTGCGGATCATCCTTTAAGAATAAGGGCGTGCAGATGTTGCTGGATTCCGTGGTCGATTTCCTGCCGTCGCCTCTCGATATCGCGACAGGCGAAGTGCACGGACATCACCCGCACCGTCACGACGACGTTGTGCGCAAAGTGAGCGACACGGAAAAGTTTACGGCGCTGGCGTTCAAGATTATGAGCGACCCGTTTGTGGGACGCTTGACCTATTTTAGAATTTATTCCGGCACGCTCTCAGCCGGTTCGTACGTCTATAACGTATCGTCCGATAAGAAAGAACGCATTGCGCGTATCCTTCGCATGCACGCCAATACCCGTGAGGAAGTGGCGGAAGCATACGCGGGCGACATCGTCGCCGCGATCGGGTTGAAAAATACCCGTACGGGCGATACGCTGACACAAGAGGACGACCCGATCATTCTCGAAAAAATGATCTTCCCCGAGCCTGTGATTGACGTTGCCATCGAACCGAAAACGAAAGTCGACCAGGAGAAGCTCGGCGAGGCTCTGCAAAAATTGGCGGAGGAAGACCCGACATTCCGTGTTTCCTCTAATGAGGAAACCGGACAGACGATCATCAGCGGGATGGGCGAACTGCATCTGGAAATTATCATTGACCGGATGAAGCGCGAATTTAAGGTCGAAGCTAACGTCGGCAAACCACAAGTGGCGTACAAGGAAACGATTACGAAGAAGGTTACGGCGGAGGGCAAGTTCATTCGCCAGAGCGGCGGCAGAGGCCAATTCGGTCACGTGGAAATCGAGGTCGAACCGAACGAGAAGGGCAAAGGGTTTGAATTCGAGAACGATATCGTGGGCGGCTCTGTGCCGAAGGAATATATCAAGCCGACGGAGCAGGGCATCATTGAAGCGATGCGCAACGGCGTTCTCGCCGGCTATCCGATGGAAGATATAAAAGTGCGGTTGTTCGACGGTTCGTTCCACGCTGTGGACTCGTCCGAAATGGCGTTTAAGATCGCCGGCTCGATGGGATTTAAAGAAGCCGCCCGGAAAGCGGGTCCCGTGTTGCTGGAACCGATCATGGCGGTAGAAGTCGTGACGCCCGAAGAATATCTCGGCGATGTGATGGGCGATTTGAATTCCCGTCGCGGGAAAATCGAAGGCATGACGCCTCGCAAGGACGCTCAGGTTGTCCGCGCATTGGTGCCGTTGGCGGAGATGTTCGGCTACGCGACTATCCTGCGTTCGATGACGCAAGGACGGGCGCTCTACACGATGC
>DATCJD010000102.1:0-7442 GCA_036507435.1 Bacteroidota bacterium | reverse complement strand
ATAGAACCTTTTCCGAAAAAACGTTAGTATTGTTGTGCAGAATTTGTCGTTCTGTAGAGTATTTTTTTTATTGCTCAGGGAAAATCACAACTTCACGGATCTCCACTCTGCCCTGTCGGTCAAAATCCGGGTAATCCTTTGCCATTTCTATCGCCTCGTCAAGGCTGTTCGCCTCTACAAGGAAATAGCCGCCAACCTGCTCTTTGGTTTCGGCGTAAGGTCCGTCAACCTGATATTTGCCGGTCTTCTGTGAAAGAACCTTACCGCCCGGCACAAGAGCCTCTCCGCCTTTATAGACGCCTTTGTTTTGCAATTTCTCAACCCACGCAAACCATTTTTGCATGTTCTCTTGAAACTGCTCCGGCGAAAGGCCCTCATCCGTTTGACCGCGAAACAAAAACATATAGTTCTGCTTAGCCATGATACCCTCCTGAAGTAAAGTAAAAAAAATGGTTTTCAGATATATAACGAACGGACAACCGGAAATTGGACTGCCAGATCAAACAATAATGCCACATCTCGAAAAGCACTACAATACGTTCGTTATAGCTTTTAGCAATTCATCTGCACACGTACGAATATCGTACCGACGCAGGGCTTCCGACCGGGCTGATCTGCCTAACGACGCGCCGAAAGCCTTATTCTCGAGAATACGGAGAATTGCCAACGCGAGCGCGGGATGGTCTCGCGGTTCAACGAGTAAGCCTGTTACACTATCGGCAATAATTTCAGGCACTCCACCCGCGTTCGTGGCAACAACCGGTTTTTCCATCGCCATCGCCTCAATAAGAACATAGCCGAACGTTTCGGAAAATGACGGGAGCACAACAACATCGAGCGCCGCCATAAAACGAGGCACATCCTCAGTGAACGGCAAGAATACTACTGAGCGCTCGATGCCTAGTCTCCCAACCAAACTGAAAAGGCGAGCTTTATAGCCGCGCTCACCAGCTGTCTCGTCTCCCACTATAACGAAAACCGTATCGGGAAATCGTTGGAGAATTTTCGGCGCGGCTTGTAATAATACCTCTTGACCTTTTTGCGGGTCGAGTCTGCCCAAGACGCCAACGAATGAACCCTTTTCAGGCAATCCAAGCACACGACGCGCGTCCTGAGCCGAGTACCGTGATGGGTCAAATTTTGATAGCTCAACGCCCACAGGGTTGACAATTACGTTCTTCGCCGGAAAACGTGTGAACCGCGCTACATCTTGTTTCATTCGTTGTGTAAGCGTAACCCAGAGCGAGAGTTTTGAATACACCCACGTATGCACCCAACCTCGTTTGTCAAACCCCGATTGCATCTGCTGAAAAAATACAAATTTCGTTCCCAAGGAAAATAACGACGCTAACGATGCCAAGTGAACATCCTTCGACTGCATTATAATTGCGGCATCAATGTGATGCGCTTTGAGAGCATGAGCCAAACGCCTTGCCGTGAAGATGTCGCCATATTTCCAACGCGGAGCAAGCGGTATAGACGTAATGTCCGATTCTTGGGCACGCAGGGCAAGAGGTGATTCAGGTGGAGCCATGATCCATGTTTCCACACCGCGCTCACGCATTACGGTCGCAAGGCGGATTGTGGAAAGCTCCAGTCCGCCCAAAGCTCGGGAAAAACAAACGAACGCAATACGTTGAGGAGTTTGTGACATCGGTTTATTAAACCCATCCCTGCCTACCGGCAGGCAGGCCCTAACCCCTTCCCTAAAAATTAGGGAAGGGAATTGGGTAATGCACTTCACGGCACGTTGAAACGAATTATTGATAATTCCAGAAAGCTTTCTAAAATAAAACACGGGAAGCCTTTTTCCAAGGACTTTCCCGTGCGATTTTATTATCAATAAAAATAATATAAGTCTACTGCTTAATCCCAAGTTCGCTAATGTCAATCTGAAAAATATTCCCATTGCCATTTAACGCGCCGCGAAGCTGTTTGATAAGCTCATCGTAGGTAATTGGTTTTTCGAGCGGCTTGTCAACAAAGCTACGGAAACTCGTCCAGAAAAAATATTTCCCGTCTGGTGTAACAATTGGACAGTACTCGCGCTGGTTAGAATTAATTTTCGGACCGAGGTTGCGTGCCTTTGTCCATGCGCCATCTTTCCAGAAACTGATGTACAAATCGCCGCCTCCGTACGAATCTGGGCGGCCGTACCCTGCAAAAATAATATAGCTCTTATCGGGAGCAAGATAATTATCAATTTCAGATGTTGCAACATTGATGGAATCGCCAAGATTCACCGGCTCGGAATACTTTCCATCTACCAACGAGGACATATAAATGTCGAAGCCGCCCTTTCCGCCTTCACGGTTGGCGCTAAAAATAAGAGTCCCGTCGTTTGCGACAGACGGATAAAACTCATTGCCATCGGTATTGACTGCCGGACCTAAATTCTGCGGCTCGCCCCAGCCGGTTGTGGTTCGTTCGACGACATACAAATCGAAGTTGCTACGATCTTTTCCGGGTACGGGGCGATTTGAACAAAAATACATTTTCTTTCCGTCGGCAGAAAAACACGGGTCATAGTCGTTATACTGCCCCGAAAAAGGCAGTACGACCGGTTTTGTCCATTGACCGCTGACGAAATGGGATTCGAGCATGACTCCAAGCCTATTGGGTACATTCTTTGAAAAATAAATCGTGTTTCCATCGGCTGTAAAAGTGGAATTGAGGTCATCGTCCGGCGTTGAGATAACGCCTTCGCCGAAAAGTCTCGGCTCGGTTATCGGTGTATCGGAAGCGTACGCCGGCTTCCGAGAGTTTGATTGCGAGAAACTATTTCCGAATAGAATACAACTTGCAATAAGACAAAAAGTCGAATATCTGACGGTATCATTCTTGCGCATTTGTATCTCCTTGAAAAAACGACTGAATTATTTCTTCGGCTGTGGCTTATACTCCCACAATACATTGACGATTTTCCATTCTCCGTTCCATTTCGCCAAGTGCATATAGTCAATCCAGCCGGACATAATCGCTTTGACGCTCGCAGTATTGCCGTAGATGTCCAGAATGTACACGTCTTTTTGTTGCTGTTCCTTCGGCGTGTTTTTTCCGCCGCCACGCCGCGCCCCGTTAATCAATTGCGTTGCGCCCATTCCGCTTAGCCAGTTTTTGCCGGAGGCTTCGTCGGTCTGCATAATTCGCTTGGCTAACTCCGGATGCAGCGCGCGCTCCATGCGTTCGGCGCTAGCCTCGTACCACCCCTCCACATAATTAAAAGCGGTTTCACGAATTGCGGCAGAGTCGGCGGCGGTTTGGGCTACAACCTGACAAAGACAAATAATGGAGAAAAGCAGAACTGGTAAGGCTCTCGTATGCATGGACTCCTCCTTATTAAATTAAGTGGTTGACGCCTAATAAACAATAAGAAAGCATACGGATTCGGTGCGATAATGTTTCCCCCGCAAACAGCAAACGGGAAGCTTTTAGAAAGCTTCCCGTTTACCATTAGGGTGCATCTATCAGTGCAAATCTGGTACATCCACGAAAACCGCGTGGCGTTACATGCTCCACCAGTAGGTAAATTTAACCATGAAAATGTTATCCGCATCGGCATCCATCAACCTCGACATCGAGCGACGAAATTGGAACTGCCCGTCATTTTCAAAATCCGAGCGGCTCTGCGTCCAGACAAAATAGAGCGTCGAACCGGGGCGGTACTCCCACCGCAGAACTGCATTGCCGCGCAACGATTTGAAATTAAAATCGGGATTGCCAAACTCTACTGGTGCCGCTGGACCGGACCCGTCCGGGTCAGCCGTATATCCAATGAGTGTTCCGTTAACGTCTTTCCGCTCGAGGATGGTTGAACCATTATCACCATAGCTCATGAAGTCGTAACTCTTTGGTCGCGCAAGCTCTTTGAAGTTATGATATTCACCCGAGGAAATCAACGGTTGTGCAAACAACTGCAAACTCAATTGTGGCGTGAATGTCCAGTTCAAACGAATGTTAGCCGAAAGAGTGCGCTGGTTCATGTTCGCGTATACATAGCGGCGGCCAAAGGTAGCCGTCGCTGTGGGGTCGTCGAACGCATTCACCCATTGCGCACCGATTTCGTCAATGAAATACCCGGGACCGATTCTCAGTGTCACATTGGGCGCGGGGCGGAACTGGACGCCGATATCTGACCCATAGTTCACCCCCCCGCCGCCGATATAGGTGAATCCGAACATATCAACCATAATGGGCTTTCGGCTATCGGAATTCCATCCAAACGCCAACTCTTTCCCGGGCAGATTTATCGTAAGCGGTCCACCGCGCGTGCGGCGATTGCTGATCGTTTCCGGATTAAACGCAAAGTTCGCCCAGATGAAATAATAGTTCGGCAGTTCGTAATTCATACTTGCCCACCATCCCGCCCACGTCATATTGCCTTCATAATCGAAACTGGCAAAAAGAGCGGAACTAAAACTGATAAACCGATACCAGTCTGTCGGGTCGGGCCAACGATACCCGCCCGCAAGATGCGTGTTGATATAGTCGTTCCGAAAAAAGAAGCCCATATCGTTCGTGTTGAATCCGGGATTAATGAACCCAACGGCGGCGTTAATCGTCGTGGGACCCTTTTGCTTATTCAACGTAAAGCGTCCCGCATAACCTGTTAACGATGTAGCAGATTGATCCACGCCGAGGTGTGAAGCATCCGGTCGTTGAAAGTAGTGCTGAGAGCTTTGTTGCAGTGAACGTATGCGTGCATTCGACCCGGTAATATGAGACGCGGCAAGCCAGCCCGTTACAACATAGGTCTTGGACGTATCGAGGAATGTCCAGCCATCGATACCGGTGACCAATGCACTGCCGTTGATTTGGTCTTTCAGTCGCTGGTCGTCAAAAAAACGATTCACAAACGTCGAAATGATACCGATGCCCTGAGCGCCGTCGTTAAAATCTTTCTGAAGCCGCGCAATGCCGTAGTATGACAGCGGTTCGACTTCTGTTTCCGACCGGACGCCCGCCGTCTGCACTTGTGCAAACTCACGCGCGGTAACGGCGTGAATCATACCGACGTTCCAGCCATCCCAAACTTTTCCTGTTATCTTCCCGGCGCCGAGAATGTGAGCGCCCACCGGTGCATCAACATAGTCTCCCGATGCGCTTCCTTGCGGCGCGCGTCCTATTCTCCGGCTATAGAAAATTCTCGGTTCAGACCAGTTGAACCCCCAATAGCTTGTCGACCCCCCGCGACCGAAGTTAAACGTATTCGCTCCCTCGATGAAGAACGGCCGCTTCTCCTGGAAAAACGATTCGACGTCGCTGAGATTAACCACTGCCGGGTCAACTTCCACCTGACCGAAATCAGGGTTGACCGTCGCATCGAGCGTCAGGTTACTGCCCAACCCGATTTTGAAATCAGCACCCACACCGGGAAGATATTTCGAGCCAGTGTTGAACGGGTCGCCGTTAACGCTCGGTTTGTATTCTGCACGCGTGTTGACATACGGAAGAATTTCCACTCGCTGGGGTGGAGTTACTTTTTCGATCCCGACCAAATCACCGAACCGGGAAACAAACCCGCTTTCTTTCCGTGGCGTGTAGGCAAGATAGCTTTCTTCATTCTTGCGTCCGATGGAGCGCTTAAAATTAATACCCCATGTATATTGGTCTTGATCATGGAATCGAAGTTGTGAGTACGGAATGCGCACTTCGGCAACCCAGCCGCTTCCGTCAATCGATGTTGTCCCTTCCCACACGCCGTCCCACGACCAATCCTCCCAACTGTCATTGTAATATGTGCCGTCGAGTAATGTCCCCGCCGCGCTCAAGGAAAACATAAACCCGTTGCGCCGGTCATAATATGAATCAACATAGACGGTAAACCAATCGGCTGTGACATAATCGTCGCGCCGCCCAAGGACTGTCATAATGGAATCCGGCGAGCTATCATACATGCGCGCGGCAATATAGAGAGCCGCATCGTCATATGCCACCCAGATTTCTGTTTTTTCGGATGGTTCTGCGCCTTCATTGGGGTCGCGTTGCTTCAAGGAGGTAAACCCGGGCCTCTGCCAAACTGCTTCGAGCAGTTGCCCATCGATCACAATTTGGTCGTTTGCTCGCTCCGCTCGTACCTGAGGACGCGGAGAATCATTCTGAGCAAGGAGAGCATTAGCAAAAGCTAACACCATGCAGATAAGCACTGCGGCTTTCTTGAACGAATACATTGCTCCTCCATCTGTTGAGTGTTCGGTTCCGACAGTAGTAAGACTCCGCTCACTGTGAAAAGGTTGGTAAATGATCCTGACTCATTTTTGTCCTGTCCATTTAATAAGACAATCTCAAGACAGGAAAATAGTCTGAGATTAGACAGTCCTTACGTTAAGTTTGTTCCAATAGTTGCGCGGGAATCTTGCTCTCCTTTTGACCCTTTAGTACTCAAACAGTTGACATCCTAATGAAAAAAATCCCCTGAGCCATTCCCCACCACAAAAAAATTGGACTCAGGGGTCAGAGGAGATACGAGACACGAGTCTCGACCCCGCACAACGCTATTTTTTGACAATGTCTATTAAAGCATCCAGCGCACGTTGGTCTTTGCTCTGTCCCAATAAATGAATCGCGTATTTGCGAATTTCTCCATGAGGATGAGAAGTAGCCAAAGAAATCAAT
This sequence comes from Bacteroidota bacterium, assembly GCA_036507435.1. Lineage (GTDB taxonomy): Bacteria > Bacteroidota > Ignavibacteria > UBA10030 > UBA10030 > JAKEEG01. The sequence continues at coordinate 827 of DATCJD010000102.1, read as the reverse complement.
TGCGGAATATGGTCATCTTGGTTCATCCGTGTGAGGGCGTAGACAGCTTGCTTCTGCAGTTCGAGATCCTTGTCGTTAAGAACGATATCATTCAGGGTAGTCACAACGTTCTCAGTTGCATACCGGCTTAAATTGTGGATGGCTTTTTTTCGTACTCCGTCGCGTTCAGCAGTTTTTGCCAACCGGATGAGCGCTTCTACTGCGTCATCGCTTCCCATGCGGCCTATACCATGCACTGCGTTTTCAGCGACTCCCGTAGAACGGTCGGACTTAGCCGTCTGTTCTAAGATGCCGATTGTTTTCCTATCATCATATCCGCCGAGGCTTATCGCGGCTTTTTTCCTTAGTTCATCAGTCTCAGTGCTTTGCAGTACCGTATTGAGTATCGAATACACTTTGGGAGACTGCTCGTGCCAACCCATGATACCCATGATAGTGCTTTTATATTCAATCGAACTGCTAGCAGAGTACTGTTCGATGAGTAGTTCTACGCTCTCGTCGCCGTTCGCGCCTCCTATCCAAATAATGGGATACTCCATCGCGTCGAACGGCAGTCCGATATTGCCCGCAGAGACTTTTTCCGGCTTGCCCGATGACGTGATACGCGGCGGAAAGCGGAACAACACGGCAATGTCTTTCTGCACTTTCTTATAGCGCGACGAAGGGTCGTATTCCTCTCGGTTATTCTTGTACGACTGATGGTTCGTTCCGTGCACCATCTCTTCAACCGTTTGCTTATGTTCACTCGAACGCGAATAATGCGTATTGTAGAATGAACCTTCCTCCATCAAACGCATAATACTGAACCCCACCCAATAGCCTTGTTG
>DATCJD010000101.1:0-9329 GCA_036507435.1 Bacteroidota bacterium | reverse complement strand
GTTCCGACAGTGACCCAGCTAACAGATATCGTGCAAGACAGCTAGGACTATCGTTTTACTGGTCGTCTTTTTTGGTCTTAAACCGCTCGAGGTCTTCCTCAAATTTCTTACGCTGAAACTCCAATGCGTTCTCACGAACTTGCATGGCGGCGCGCTCGCGAAGCGTGGGCAGAATTTCCGCTTTCATGAGAATCACCAACTCGCGTCGTATCGCTTGTCGCTCATCGGCGCCGAACACATAGCGTAAGCCGAACACCCACCATGGGAGATCCTTAAGAAACGGAACGCCTGTCCGGGTAACGGTTTCTTGGTTAAAATACAATCCGCTCAAAAAGGCTTCCTCACCGTTGACGAGAAGCATACCGGTTGACGTGCTATTTCGGTCAATGGTAGGTAAATCACCTGTGGTGAGCGCGCTACTGCGTTCAAGGTTTAAATCGAGGTAGACGAAATCGATATTACCTTCCTTCATCACTTTAGGAGTCACCGTAACAATAGTACCGGTCGGGATTTGGCGCACCGTCGTCGTTGTTCCGGTTGCCGTCAAGAGACGTTCGGTAATGGAAATATCCGTACCGACCTGGAAGCGGCCTTCTTCAGAGGAGCGTACAATCATGCGCGGACTGGCAATGACTTCACCGACACCAGATTGCGAAAAGAATTGAAGCGTGGAAAGAATATCTCCATAACGATACGACCTGAGGTAATCTACTGAAAGTGCAGATCGCGTCGCAGGCGCCGTCAAGTTTGTGAGCAGGCTGTCTCGCCCCTTTAAGAATGAAAACGACCAATCAAAACCATATGCTTGACTCTTCGTAACATCTAGAGAGAAAAAGATAATCGTGATGAGGACTTCTCTGCTGTCGATACTTATCGGCTCCGCAGCGCCGACAGAATCAGCCGCCGCAGTTGTCGATGTGCCTCCAGCGCCACCCGTGCCTGCGCGAACGGTCGTCACGAGAAAGTAGTCGGCTTCTTCCTTAAATGTCCGTCCCAAGGGCAAGAGGATCATCTGCAGGGCTTCGAGCCAGTGCTTGGATTCGACATCGATACCGATCGGAGCGGCATCGATGGGCGACGGATCCACCACCGGCTTACCCGTCACTCGTTTGCTGATCTCGCTGAGCGCGGTGATCGCCTGGCTGTAGGTCACGTCGCTTTTGAACGAGACCATCTCGTCCTGCCTTGTCGCCCGTTGCTGAGCGTCAAGCGCGTGCCATACACCGATAACCATTAGGAATAGAACAATCGCAAGACGTTGTTTCATACAGTGCTCTCCGTCATTTCGTGGTTACAAAGTCGATTTTCTTTTCAATCTTACGAATAATCCCGCCCTCGTCGACCGTGAATTCAACTTTACTTTCTGCCGGGCTAATCCGGCTCACATAGCCGCGCCACACTTTATCCCCCAAGTGTAACACCAGAATTCCTGCTGTTGTTTGAATGTACGCTTTACCCGGCAATACAGCTTTTACGACAACCTGCGTCGCGTCTATTTCACCTGCCGGCGCTTCCATGGACAACGTTTGGAATATCACAGGGTTGAACGGGTCAAACGGCGGCGGGGCGATCGGCAAGGCAGTCGCCGCGAGCGATTGCCCTAACTCCGGAACTCGGCTATAATACGCATGCAGTTCCATACTGAAGGAAATGCGCCGTCCTGTTTCGCGCGTTTCCAGATTGATTTCTTCTTTCAAATCCATGTTGAGCGAATTGATCTTATAGAGTTGGCGGCCGTTTTCCAGATAATACACGAATTTATACAGCGTTTCAAAATCCGCGTCGCCCTCGGTAATCTGGTACGTGTTAAAGGCATAGTCACCGCGTGTTGTCGGGGGACCGAATTCGAACCCGAACTTCAAGAATCCCGCCTCGTCTATGCCATCGCTGATATATTCGTATGTTTCAGACGAGAGGTCCGACGCCGGGATAATCTTACTGCGCGAATCGTACTTGCGCCGCACGTCCTGATACCGGACAGTCAGCTGTTCCACTTCGGCAACGAGCGTTGGCAGATTGACAAGCTCCCTCTCGATGTTATCAATTTCGGTTTGGAGCGCCGCTAACTCTTTCGGCTGCCAATATCCCCAGTAGAAGCCGCCGCCGCCGGCAATGAGGACGAACAAGACGGCAAGGGCAATCGTATTTCTTATTTTATAAGACACAGACCATTCTCCTTACGGAACTGTAGTAGTTGTCGCGGGGCGGTCGCCCTTATCAACTTGCTCGACAAAAATTTCAAATTCATACACAATCTGGTCGCGTATCGTCGCGGTTTTCACGGAACGGAGCGTGGCTTTTTCAAATATGCTCGTAAGCCGGGGAATCCGCGAACGGTATACCGCGCGCCCCGAAAGCAACAACCCGTCAACGGGTTGAGCGACACGCGCAACGCGGTAAATCCACAGAGAATTCAAATCATCGATACTATTGCCGAGATAATGCAGGATGCGGCTCCATTTATCCGCGCCAGGGACAATCTGCTCGTACAACTCCTGTGCGCGTGAGTACCGTTGAATATCATTGAGCAGACCCGTTTTTCTTTCTTGTAATATCCGGTAATCCTGTAACTCCGTCTGTTTGCGTGCCAGCAAATCCCGAGCGCGGCGAATTTCCGCGTTCTGCGAAACGATAGACGTATAGAAAAATATAATAGAAAAGAACACAAGTCCGGCGAACAGATACCCATGCCATGCGAGTTTAAACGCTTTCTGCCCTTCAATGATCGTGATGGGCATCAGGTTCACAGTATGGAAACCCTTTTGCGTGGGGTTCAACGCTTTCCACGCTGTCGCGATCGGCACTGCGTATTCGGAAATTGATTCACCCACCGAACCCTCGTACAAACTTAAGTCAAGGCTTGGCGCTTGAAGATAATCCACTTGCGCGCTCGAAAATTGCGGGGCGAGAGATTCGCGTAGATTCAACTTGTGACATTCGCCCGTGAGCAATATCCTATCGATACGCGTCAACGCGATATTATCCTGCTCGAGGAGGATACGGCTATAGATCGTGTTTTCGAGATTGGGCGATTGGTAGCCTTCGCTAATGACAGGAGCAAAGTGGAGGTATTCTTTGCCCTGCATAAAAATCAGCCTGCTGAATTCAGTTCCAACGTATACTACAACGGTAATTTCTTCGTCTTGGATTTCGTAGTTTGCGCGAATCAAGCTCATCAACGACAGGTCAAGACTATCGATGTTGCTTAAATTCGGTATACGTCCCTTGGTAAACGGTTTAATCTCATTGAGCAGGTCGACGATATGCAGTCCGTCTTCCCGAATAATGGTCAACAATCCGCCTTTAGCTGTTGGAATCGTAGCAAAGGCATCCGGAAGGGGAGGTGTAGCACGGAGGGTTGATAGCTCTGCACTGAGCTTCTTGTTTAATTTTGAGCCTTTTAGCCCGAAATCGCTGTCAAATTCTTGGTAGGTAATCGCCGGCTCAGTGAGGGCGTAGGAAACGGTAATTTTTGCTGGTGGCAAATCGCCTAATACACTCAGTAAAACCGAGGCATTCGTCTGTTCCTGACCGCCTTCAACGGGAGGTGGTGTCGCAGAGGCAAAAGCGTCCGCAGAGCCCATATCCATAGTCCCAGCTTCTTCAGCCATCTGGGCGGCCTGTTTTTCCTCAAATTTCTGCGCCAACGGAACCGTTTTAAAATCCCGCAAAGTGACGTTGTTACCTTTGGCAGATAACTGGACATATTTGAGTTCAAGACCGTCGACGAAGAGCGCTACGGCTGTCTTGCCTTGGTCTGGCTGGTATGGCATTCGGTGCTAACCCCTTAGATGTTAGAAAATTATACCGCCGCGCAACAAACTCCCAACACCACATTTGCCCAACAGGCGTTAATGCGTTTGCAACAATTGTTCCATACGCCGCTTATTATTACAATACTGCATTGCCGCTTCGAGTGAAATCTTTTTCTGTAGATACAAACGCTTCAAGTCCTGCTCCATCGTCGTCATACCGTTTTCCAGTCCCTCTGAAATCATTTGATAGATTTCGCCCGTGTTATTATTCTTGATGGCGGCGCGCACAGAAGGCGTGCCTAACATCACTTCCTTGGAAAGAACTCGCTTGCCGTCCAGGCTGGGAATAAGTTTCTGCGAACACACCGCACGCAGAGTATCGGCAAGACGATTCCGAACGCGTTCTTGTTCAACCGGCGGAGTCTCACCGATGATACGGTCTATACTTTCGACCGCGGACGCCGTATGCAGGGTTGAAAACACCTTGTGTCCGGAGTCCGTAATTTCCAGCGCCGTCAGAATTGTTTCCGGGTCGCGCAACTCACCGATCATAATGATATCCGGGTCCTGACGCAACGCCTGCACCGCACCGTCCTTAAATGAAAGCACGTCCTTGCCGATTTCACGGTGACGGATGATACATTTATTGGACTTGTGCACATACTCAATCGGCGATGCGATAATAACGATGTGCGCGTCTACCGTTTGATTGTTCGCGTCGATAATGGCGTCGAGTGTAGAGCTTTTTCCGGAACCTGTAATGCCGGTTACCAAACAAAGTCCTTCTTTCGTCGTCGCCAGACTGAAAATCTTTGTGACCGTAGGGTGAAACTCAAACTGCTTGTAGGGTCGGACTGTATTATTGATCGCGCGCATGTTGAGCGCAAGCATTTCAAGGTCGAAGTACGCGTCAGCGCGGAACCGCCGGAATTCACTATCGCTCAGCCATAACATGTGCGAAAAATCAAGATTGCGGTTCTCAAACAAGAACCCGCGCTGGCGCTCGCCGATGATACTCTGAATAAGAATATTCATCTCATCCGGCGTATAATTGCCCAGGGATTTATCCGGCTTCTTCGAACCGAAGATGCGATACCAGACCGACCCCTGCCCGCCGTACCCGCCCATATCAATATCCGACGCGTTCACTTGAAACATGCGCGTGAGGAAATGATTCATCATCGCGAGCAGTTTCTGCTTCACGCTCTCGTCCATCCGGGTAATCATATCGCCGATCATCATCTGGCGCTCTAACCCGGTGACCGACCTCGGCAACGTTGCCGCGGAGTCTTTGAGAATTTTGTGCCCTTCACCGATAAGCGCAGGAAGCTCTGTTTGGCTCGAGATGCTCGGCGCCGGCTTAGGAGGAGGAGTTTGTGCTGGTTGTGTCATCGTTGTTTATCAGATACTCAGTGAGATACTCAGTGAACACCCTGTTCCCCGGCTCATACCGTTTTTCACAACGATGTGATAATAACAAACTCCAACGCCAAATGCAACCATTTTTCTTGCAACGCGTTATCTGAATAGCATTTGCGCGGTTTTTCTCTACTATAGAATCATGCACTACCCTTCTTTCTTCAAGAAAATGACGCTCCACGCGCCGATTTGGATGAAATCGCGAAATGTGACCCTCAACAACAAATAAATAATTTAACCCCACGTGTGCGAGAAAGCGACGTGCACACTCTTGATCCCCTTTCAGGAATAAGAACTCTATGGAGAAATACTAAACAGCGGGTGAACTTCATACTTCAAAACGACAAAGGCACGCTTTCGCGTGCCTTTGTGTATTACATCAACGGATCTGATGCTGGGTTATTCGTCTTCAACCGTGGAGGAGATGACTTCTTCTAATGCCGTTGTACCCTCTTTCATTCGTTCCATGCCGGAGCGACGCAATGTCCACATGCCGTCTTTGGCGGCTTGTTCACGGATTGAGTTCTCATCAATTTTATCGCCGGCGTTCAAGACGATGTTTTTGATAGCCTTCGTGAAGAACAGCGCTTCGTGGATGGCGGCTCTTCCTTTCCATCCTCCATTGCATTTATCACAGCCAACAGGCTTGTTAAACGTATATGTTTTCAGTTCTTCCTCTGTGAAGCCAAACTTTAAGAGGTCGTCCTTATCAGAGTCATCAATCGGTTGTTTGCAAACTTTGCAGAGTGTCCGGATAAGCCGCTGAGCAACGATAATATTGATAGCGTACGCGATCAAGAACGGCTCAATGCCCATCTTGTAAAGACGAGCGACAGCGCTCGGCGCATCGTTCGTGTGCAGTGTCGAAAATACCAAGTGGCCCGTGTTCGCAAGCTTGATAGCTGTTTCCGCTGTGATCTTATCGCGCATCTCACCGACAAGCACGATATCCGGGTCGTGACGAAGAATACCGCGAATGGACTGCTCAAAACTCATCTTCGGACCGATTTTCAACTGCCGCGCACCCTTAATAATGTACTCGACAGGTTCTTCGATGGTGAGTACGTTGACTGTCGGGTCAATAACTTGATACAAGGCGGCAATCAGCGTTGTTGATTTTCCGGAACCCGTAGGTCCCGTCAGGATAACAATACCCTGCGGCTTGGCGATGGCTTTATAGAAGAAGCCTCGTGCAGGACCTTGCAGACCGAGCTTTTCAAGGTCAGTGATAACTTTCCGGTCGTCCAACACACGGATAACGATACTTTCATACTTATTCTTGAATTCCGTCGTTACGATAGGCATAATGGACACACGGAAGCGGAGTTGGTGCCCGTCCACCACGCGCTGAATAAATCCGTCCTGCGACATTTCACGCTCGAAGCGGTCGACGTTTTTCGTTCGGTCTTTTACGACCGCCAGCACGGCTTCCGGCAGAGTGTTTTCCTGGCAATGCCAGACCGTCAGGTTACCGTCGATCCGGAACAAAAAGTTTGTTTTGTTCCCCTCCGCCGCAATAATATGAATATCGCTGATGTCCTTGCGGACAGCCTCAACAAGACATCCTTCAAAGAGGTTGACCAATGCGCTTTTGTTAATTTCCGCCTCAAGCACGTCCTCATCAACTTCCTCGTCCTTTATACCGCTATCGGAAACGGAAATAGCGTTATCCTCAAGCATCTTGAGGAACTCGTTTTGCTTGGGGGCGACTTTTTCCATCAAACTCATCAGCTCTTTCAAGCGGACGTAACAAATCTCGTACTTTTTTACGTTAAAACTGCGGGCAACAACCGGAAGGTTGCGGTCTGTAGGGTCGGCGGCGACGATCACCAGTTTATCAGTCTGGCGTTCGTCGTACTTCAGCGGAAGCATTTTAGCTTGCACCATCATTTCGCGCTGTTGATCCGGCAGGGAATCAACCAACTTTTTGATAAACGCGATCCGGGCATCTTCAAGGTTTTCGTCCTGCAGATAGACCTCGCGGAAGGCGTACAGGTTTGCCACTTCGCGAAACACCGCATCGTGGTCCGCGCCGAACTCGGTGACCAGAATTTGCCCCAAGTTTTTGCGGTTCTTCTTGTTCTCTTCGGAATCCTTCAACTTTAAGGATTTCTCAAGAGTCTCAAAATCGATGATGCCCTTTTTGAGAAGAGTATAACCAATTTTATCAGTTATATCTATTTCAGGCATAGTGTGTTCCTTTGTTCATCCATGAAACGTTAAAATGAAACCCACGAAGTAATGTACTGAATGAATGTCCCGGGCGCTTTCGGCTTGACGACCGCGGTTTCCGATGAAACAACCGTGAGCGCCATCAGCACGACCATGATGTACATCGCCACGGCAAGCTGGATCGCTTCAATAGCGTTCGCCAGCCGGTACGTCGTTTCTTTTTCGTAGTACTCTGCAAGCTGTAGCGCGGTGTTCCGGACTGTTCCGGTTTCTGCGCCGGAATTAAACCGGGAGATTGCTGTTTTGGTAAACACATCCGCCGCATCGAACGCTTCCGTTAAACCTTTACCTTTTTCCAACATAAGGGGAATAGCAATACTCTTGATGCGCATCTCCATGTATTTATTGCCGCACGCCTCGGCTGACATCTTGATAACATCGATGTTTTCACCCGAGCCACTGTAGAGCGCGTAAAACACGCGGCAGAAAATTTCAATCGCCGTCTTGTGCATCAATCCGCCGATGACGGGAACCTTCCAGAGGTTCTTATCAAGAAACATCCTTCCTTTTTCCGTCGAAGCAAAACGACCGATAGCGACAACCGGAACAATCATCGCAATCATAATCCACAGAAAATTAGACGTCGCCCAGCGGCTGAAGGCAAGTGTCGCCTTCGTCATCGGGGGCAGGTCAATCTTAAAACGCTCGAACATTTCAGCCGTTGCAGGGAAAATATACATAACATAAAACAAGACAGCGAGCATCAGGATGAACACAGTCACAAGAGGCATGATGAGCGCGCTTTTAAGATTTCGTTTGAACTGCGCGTTGCGCTCAAGAAACTTTGCCGTGCTGTCGTAAATCTCGGACATGTTGCCGCTCTTAGACGCCAAACCCAACATATGGGCTGTAAACTTTCCGAACACCGGCGCCTGTTTCTGAAATACCTTTTCACTGTCTTTTCCCTGTTTCAGTTCCGTGTTAATTTCTTTGACCGACTCGCGCAACGCGGGGTTGTCAATGTCATTCACTAACAATGCAAGGACTTCGTTGTACGGAAGCTTCTGCCTCATTAAGTCCGCGCTAACACGCACAAACGTAATTACGTCGACTGCAGGCGCAGCTTTTTGTTTGCCTGCAAAGAGTTTCTTTCGAACGTAGAGTACTCGAAAGCCCATTTTTTCCAAAGCGACCTTCACTTCATCTTTGGAAAAGGCTTTCTGCTCGCCGTCGAGCGGTTTCTCAGTACCCTTTTGGACTCGGTAGAGAAACGTCGAGCGTTCATGAATGGCAGTTATCTTGAATTTCTTTTCACGTGCCATTTCCTCCGCTTTTTGTTTAGCGGATTTTTTATTCTCGGCGGTGATCGCGCCGGCGACTTGTTTCCCGGCGACCGTCACACCTTCGATTCGATACTCTGGCATAAGTTACTCCGTCCAAGAAGTGTATGATAGCGCATTGCCCATAAACACTAAATAATACAGTATTTCATACATTGTGTCAAGACGTCTTTCTCTATTTATCATTTTACTGAAATTTCGCTCTAAATCAAGCACCTCCCGGCATAAAAATAAAACATCCCGCCGAAGCGGGATGTTTATAAAGCAGATACTGTGCAAAAACCTGTGGATTATTCATCCACTTGTCATAAACGGCTTACTTGAAATCTCCGTCATAGGTCCACGAATTAGCGACTGGGCGACCTGTGCCGTCTATGTTAACTACTACGGTACGAGTGCTATCTTGGCTCGATTCCGCATTGAACACAATCAAATCCGCTGCAGTAACAGGAGACGGATCCGTGGTATACGTTCCATTCTCATTTGAAGAGAGCGTTGCAGGAATCTTATAACCGGCATACGAGCCGCCGCCGCCACCCATTGAAGCCGGGCGAATGCGGTATTGATACGCGTTGGCGAATAAGTTGTTCAGGTCGTTGATGATGGCATCTTTGTTGGAACTGATGCTCTGCGAGCTGAACAT
>DATCJD010000100.1:0-3858 GCA_036507435.1 Bacteroidota bacterium | reverse complement strand
GGTTTGCCCTTGTGGTTGCTCGTCGCGTTACTCATCAAACTGGACTCGCGCGGTCCCATTTTATATCGACAAGAGCGCGTAGGACGGAACGGCAAGCTGTTCAATATCTATAAATATCGTTCGATGTCGTCTGATGCGGAGACAACGTCCGGACCCGTGTGGGCGGAAAAAAACGACCCGCGCGTAACGCGCATTGGGAAAATCCTTCGCCGCACGCATATAGACGAAATTCCCCAGTTTATTAATGTCCTGAGCGGGGAGATGAGCGTTGTAGGACCGCGGCCTGAACGCTCATATTTTGTTGAAAAGTTGTCCAAGGAACTCCCGCTCTACAAACGCCGTCTCAAAGTACGTCCCGGCATTACCGGCTGGGCGCAGATAAAATATAAATACGACCAGTCCATTGAAGACGTGCGCGCCAAAGTCAAATACGACCTGTTCTATATCGAAAATATCTCGTGGCGCTTGGATTTGAAAATTCTCTTCAACACGGCATACGTGATGTTGCGCGGAAAAGGGCACGCATGATGAATATTCAAATGGTAGACGTTGTAACGCAGTACCGAAAAATTAAACCGGAGATCGACTCTGCCGTCTTACAGGTATTGGAGTCGGGACAGTATATTCAGGGAAAGATGGTCGCCGACTTTGAGACTGCCGTCGCCGGATACTTCGACGTGAAGCACGCAATCGGCTGTGCCTCCGGAACAGACGCCCTGCAAATTGCGATGATGGCGCTCGGTATTGGTCAGGGTGACGAGGTGATAACAACTCCGTTCACGTTCGTAGCGACCACGGAAACCATCGCGCTGTTGGGCGCGAAGCCCGTGTATGTTGACATCGACCCGATGACATTCAACATCAACCCGGCGAAAATTGAAGCGGCGGTGACCGGCAAAACGAAAGCGATTCTGCCCGTTCATTTGTATGGACATTCAGCCGATATGGACCCGGTTATGGATATTGCGCGCAAGCATGGAATACCGGTTATTGAAGACGCCGCGCAAGCTATCGGCTCGAAGTACAAAGGGAAGAAAGTCGGCGGCATCGGAGCCATCGGGTGCGTCAGTTTCTATCCGAGTAAGAATTTAGGCGCGTTCGGCGATGCCGGTTTGTTGATAACGAATGACGATGCGCTTGCCGAAAAAATCCGTATCATAACCAATCACGGCTCACGCGTTCGCTACAAGCACGAAGTACTCGGCGTCAACAGCCGGCTGGACGCCATTCAGGCGGCGATTCTGAACGTGAAGCTGAAATATCTCGACCAGTGGCACGAATCCCGACGCCGAGCCGCTCAGGTCTATAATAAGCTCCTGAGTCCGTTGGATCTTGTCCGCCCGATTGAAGCTCCCTACGCATATCATATTTATCACCAGTACACGCTCCGCGTTCAGCAACGTGAAACGGTGATACAACTGCTGGCGGAGAAAAAAATTCCGCAAGGAATCTATTACCCGATTCCCCTGCACCTGCAGGAAGCGTTTCGAACTGACGGTGTTCGGAAGGGTGATTTTCCGCTATCAGAAAAAGCGGCGGACGAAGTCCTCTCACTCCCGATGCATACAGAATTGACGGACGAACAACTACACTATATCGCCGAAGCCGTCACGGAAGCTGTAAGTCAAAATTTCTGAAAAATTATTTACGTACGGGTAGCCGCAACCTTTAGGTTGCGTTTTTTCTAATAAATTCGCAGGCTATCCCGCCAACATGCGGCGGGATGCAAAAAACGCAAAGCCTGCGCCTACCAAATTCTTTTTTTTTCAGAAGTCTCTCTTTAATGGAACATTTGATACAGGAAGAGTACATGCCGCGTTCGCTTGTCGTGATCCCAACATATAACGAATCGGAAAACATCCCGACACTGATACCCAAGGTGCTCGCTCAACACAGGTCGTTGGACGTACTTATTGTGGACGATAATTCACCCGACGGCACTGCCCAGATCGTCAAAGACCTGCAGGCGTCGCCAAAATCCGGAAAGCGCATCCATTTGATTGAACGTCCGAGCAAACTGGGGCTTGGCACTGCATATGTGGCTGGCTTTTCGTTCGCGCTCGAGCGCGAATACGATTTTGTGTTTGAGATGGACGCCGATTTTTCCCACGACCCCGAAGAATTGCCGCGGCTTTTGAACATTGCGCAAAACTACGACCTTGTCGTCGGCTCGCGGTATATCTCCGGGGTTAACGTCGTCAACTGGCCTATGCGCCGCTTAATTCTCAGCTACAGCGCGAATCTGTACACGCGCATCATTACCGGGTTGCCCGTACGGGATACGACAAGCGGATTCGTCTGCATCCGCCGCAATGTGCTCGAAAGCATCAATCTCGGCTCGGTACGGTCCAACGGCTACGCGTTCCAGATTGAAATAAAATTCCTGGCGTGGAAAAAAGGTTTCCGCCTGCATGAAATTCCCATTGTGTTTGTTGACAGGAGAGTGGGAATTTCCAAAATGTCGAAAGGCATTATGACGGAAGCCGCACTGATGGTGTGGAAATTAAAACTGAGAAGTTTCTTTTCATAGGACTTGTGATAGTGGTTGTGAGCGAAGGCGTCCTCACCGATCTTAGAATCGCCTCGGTCCCCGAGGGGACAGGCAGGAGACTTTCGGCAACAAGGTAAACGTGAAAAAAAGGACACAACATACTCCGCTCCAGCTTTCCGTCATTATTGTGAACTACAATGTACGGGAGTTCTTGGACCATGCTCTGACCTCCATCAAAAAGGCGATGAAAGGGATTCGCGGGGAGATTTTCGTCGTGGATAACGCGTCCGATGACGGCAGTGTTCAGATGCTCCAGCGCCGCTATCCGGAAATCACCCTGATTGCCAACAAGCAGAACCTCGGATTCGCCAAAGCCAATAACCTCGCGCTAGCAAAAGCGCGCGGAACGTATCTCCTGCTGATTAACCCGGATACGGTTGTCCAAGAAGATACGTTGCGCGCTATGCTCAAATTCTTTCACGAACATCCTGAAGCGGGGATGGCTGGATGCAAGATTCTTAATCCGGACGGGTCATTCGAGTTGGCCTGCCGCAGAAGTTTCCCCACGCCCTGGGTCGCATTTACGAAAATTACCGGTCTCAGCGCGTTGTTTCCGTCTTCGAAACTCTTCGGCAAATACAACCTGACCTACCTTGACCAGAACGCTACCTACGAAGTGGACGCCCTCAGCGGTTCGTTTATGATGCTCCGCCGCGAAGTGTATCAACAGGTGGGCGGATTGGACGAGGATTTCTTCATGTACGGAGATGACCTCGATTGGTGCTACCGAATACAGCAGTCGGGCTGGAAAATTTTCTTTGCTCCGTTGACGCAGATTATTCATTACAAAGGCGAGAGCACGAAACGAAGCAGTATAGATGAAATCAAGACATTCTATAAAGCAATGTACTTATTCGTGCAGAAACATTTCAGGCGGTCGCTTGTACTGTATCTAGTCCTGCACTTTGGTATTTTTATTTCTTCGACGTTCGCGCGCATTGTTGATTTTTTCAGGCCGATCCGCATCGCCGTCGTTGATTTTCTGCTCGTTGATCTTGCGCTGGTGATTGCAGAATTCATCTGGCGCGGAGAAGTATTTTCGCTCGCGCCGAGTTCTTATCCCGTCGTCTATACCGTACCGGCTGTCATTGTGGTATGGAGTCTGTATGCCGCCGGCGTGTACACACACCGGCGTATGTCTGTTTCGCGAACGATGGTCGGCGTCGTTGTGAGTTACATCGTGATCTCCGCGACAGTGGCGTTTTTCAGAGATTATGCCTTCAGCCGCGCGGTGATCGTACTCTCCGGCGCGTTAAGCATGTTATTGCTTCCCGGCTGGCGGCTCTTTGTCCGGTTTTCCGGAAATC